>JAAYHA010000031.1 GCA_012727545.1 Synergistaceae bacterium
CTGCTGGACGACATAAGTGTCATAGTGAACAAATATAATATCATCTGCCCCGTAATGTTTTTAAAGAGCGACAGCACATTGGTCCCATCAGAGTGGTGCAGAAAATTTCCGATTGAAATGATCTACTCGGGGCCCGCTGCCAGCCTCAGGGGAGCCTGTTTCATTGCCGGAGAGTACCGGGCGAAGAATTTTATCGTTGCGGATATAGGGGGCACCTCTACTGATATAGGAAGGATCGAAAATGGCAAGGCAGTATTCAGTGAAAAAGGAGCAAAGATAGGTTCTTACAGGACAATGATCCCCTCGCTTGACATTATGAGTATTGCGCTTGGAGGAGTCAGCAGTATAGAAATATCCAAACCAAAAAGGATCCTGGTGGGGCCGGAAAGGGCTGTGCCTTTTTGCAGAGCTTCTGAGGAGACAGGTCTTTCCGCCGGTGACGTTATTGATCTCCTTATGAAAAGTTTCGCCAATGAAAAGGATACGAGCGGATCTTTGATTGATGGCAACTATACAGATTTATCAGCAGAAACCGGCTGCCTGTCGGACCATGAAATGCAATTGCCCATGATTGCCAAAGACCCATGCCGGTCCGGACCAGAAAAATCGCTTACAAAAGAATTTTCATATACGCCTACTGATGCATTCAACACAATTGGGGCATCAGAGGTCGGAGATCCGGAGATATCAAAAGCAGCTTCCTATGTGTTGGCGAAAATACACAGGACATCAGGATTTGATCTTGCTGAAAAGGTGTCTTTGAAAGCAAGTTCGATGCTCGAAGACTCAATAAAAGAATACTCGTCGATTTGTGGATCGCTGCCAAGGCTGTACGTTGGTATGCCTGCAGCAGTATTTGCAAAGCTGGGGGAAAAAGCGGGACACGAGGTAATTGTTCCTGAAAATTATAACGTCGCAGGAGCTGCCGGAGCTGCTGTAAGCTCTATGGAACTTAGGTGCAGGGTGTTCATAATGCACAGCTTCAGTGATGACAGCTTCACGGCTTTTCTTCCGAAGGCAACAGTATTCTCTGATAATTTTCAGGAGCTTCTGTTTGAGGCGGAGGAGGCCGGAAAGAGATATCTAAGCGAACTTGTGGAGAAGATGGGATATCCTGAAGCCAGGATCATGACAGAAAAGGACTTCAGTTATGTAGGACCCACCGGAAATATTGACACACTGCTCTCTTTGTCGATTGAGTTCCGGTCGGTTGTAGACACTGCACAACAGTTTGACCACCGGTAGTTTCTTTATAACAACTACGATTTTTATTGTGCTTATTGCATAAAAAAACAGTTAGTTTAAGTTTATCTTTCATGTAGAGGACACAATGACTATATTTAATCAATGAGCTAATATCTCTTTAAGATATGAATATTATAGATTGATGTAAATGTTTATAACCATATTAATTTAAGTTTGATGGATGGAGATTATCATAATGACTGAACAAAGAAAAAAGATAAAAGAGCTTTTAATTTCGGCTAAACTTCCAAAGATGGAGAGCGTGCTTTGTGAATCTAAAGAGATCTCTTCCTCTGTAAAGATCGGTCGTTCTTCGTTCATGGAAAAATATGGAGTCTCTTCCGAGCTTGAATATAAACGCAGAAGCATTAAAGACGGGCATGTCATGTTCCATGCGCATATAGGTATGAACACATGGCATGAGACAGCTTACAGCCTAAAAGCCGCCTATGATTTCGCTGAAAGTAACGGCTTTATCATTGACAGGGCAGGGATCTGCCTTGACAGAAGGATGTCACTGCCGAAGGACCTGAGAAAATCTGCTCCACAAGAAAGCGGTCCATACCTTGAGACCGAGGAAGAATGGATCCAGGTGGGGCAGGCTGCCCCCATCCAGCCGCACATGGGGGATTTCATAATTGGTTTCCCCGCTTCAACAGAAAACATGGTGTCGGCACTCCGGGCAGGTGTGACCACGATTGGAAATTTAGCCCAGTTTTTCGCCCATGAGGCACCCATGTGGAAGCGCAGGGATGTAACTACAGTCGAGACGGTAAAGGCCATAGGAGTTATGGGCTTCCTTCGAGACAAAGGTACACTTATGCATTCGTATCTTGACGACGGGTTCGGGGCCCTTTTTCTTGACTGCAGCACAAGCGCGGCATGGGCCTACCTTGACAAATACATTGTCGAAGATCTGCTTGGGGCAAAGCTTGCCCATTGCGTCGGGGGACTTGTCTCTGATCCGGTAAAAAGATCCGGATGGATATTCGCACTGGATGAGATCCACGATCACGACTGCATCGGTTCGATGTTCTACGGAGACACCATATCCTCACACAGCGATCCGGAAAAAAATCGTGCCCTGACGGCAGAATATCTTCTTTGGGACATCATGACCCAGATAGAATGTCCGACAGGCCATGCAGTTTTGCCTGTTCCTTTCACGGAAGCACACAGGGCACCCTCACTTGAAGAGATCTGCGAGGCGCAGTTGTGGGGAAGAGAGATAGAAAAGATAGCTGTTAAAATGCACCCGCACTTTGATTTCAGTGAACCTAAGAGGTTTGCTGCTGCAATATGCAAGAAAGGCAGAAGGATATTCAACGACGCACTCTCATATCTTGAAGAATGCGGAGTTGATACAAGGGACGCGGTCCAGATGCTTTATGTGCTCAAATCAATCGGACCGAGAGTTTTTGAAGACACCTTCAATCCATCTGCTAAAAACGGCATTGCGCCTGCAGGAGAATCATTAACGATACCAAATGACATTTTTACCAATACTCTCAAGCAGGCAGACATATGGGCTCCATATTTTAGAAGCAGCGAAGTAACTGAGAAGCTCTCTGGACGCAGGGTGCTTCTGGCATCGACCGATGTACACGAACATGGCCTTTTGTTGATCGATAATCTGCTGCAGCAGGCAGGATGCATGGTCGTAAACATCGGTGCGGAAAAAAACCCGGATGATGTCATCCTCGAAGGAGTCCGGTCCGGTGCGGAAATTATTTTCATCAGCACCCACAACGGTATGGCGCTTGAATATGCAAGGAACGTGTTGGATGAGATGGAAGAGCAGAATGTTTCCATCCCGGTTTGCATGGGGGGAGTCCTCAACCAGAATACAGAAGAAGGAACCGTCCCCGTTGAGGTCTCTTCGGATCTTGAGAGACTGGGTATAGGGGTAGTTACTGATCTCAGGTTTTTGCCTGAATGTGCAGCTTCTCTTCTGGCCTCCCGGCAGAAGTAAGGTATTTGCAAGAAGATGATATCAAAGAAATTGGGAGTGATAGGGATGACAATTACAAAGCGTTTAGTTATGTTTTCTTTAGTTTTTCTTTTTTGTGCTGTTACGTTGACAGGCACCGTACAGTCAGCGGCTGCCGCACCCTTGGTGCTTAAGTTTGCGGGACAGAACCCCCCGGAACATTTTGCGACTATTTCTATGAACGAAATAGCCAAGGAAGTTGCCCAGAAGACCAACAACAGAGTACAGATCAAGGTTTTTCCTGCCAACCAGCTCGGTGATTACTCACTGGTTTATGAGGAGCTTATAAGAGGGACGGTCGAAATGGCGATGATATCTTTCCCGAGCCAGTTCGACAGCAGAATGGACCTGATTTATGTCCAGGGATACACAAGCAGTTATGAGCAGGTCGCAAAAGTCTACGATCCTGATGGATGGTTCTTCAAAAAAATGGATGAATTCAATTCCAATCTGGGAGTAAAGCTTTTGGGAATGTATCTTGAGGGCATGGTGGGCATAGGAACGGTCAAGCCAATGAGGGATCCTTTGAACCCAAAGGTAGACAAAGGAGTGCTCCTTCGTATCCCGAACATGGACGTATTTAAGACAGCGCTGGAAGGTGCCAAATTCCGCACGATCTCTATTCCCTTTGCGGATGTTTATCAGGCGATGCAGACGGGAGTCTGCGACGGTGATACAGGATATTCTATCGTTGCCGCTTACACGACATTCGGTGATGTTATCAAACATTGGTACAACTTCAACAAAAACACTGAATGCCTTGGCGTAATGGTCAGCGACAAAGTATGGAATAAGCTCTCCCCCGAAGACCGTAAAGTTCTTCAGCAGGCTGTGAACAAACAGGCTGCCCAGAGCATCACGAACGCAAAAGCTAACGACCAGAAGTACCTTGATCTCATGAAAAAGAAAGGGGTACAGGTACACATGTATACTCCTAAAGAACTGAAACCAACGATGGACGCTTTTGCCGCGACCTGGAGTCAGCTTGACCAGAGCAAGGGCAAGGAACTTATGGATGAGTTCAAGAAGGAAATGAAGAAGATCTCGGACGAGATAACCAAGTAAACAGCCTCCCAACGGCTTTTTTACAACACATATCCGGGACGGAAAGAGCCTCCGCATTAGTTTGCCGCGGAGGCTCTTTCTCTTTTGGTTTTAAGATCTCATTTGATTGAAAAAATCATTGTTCCTGTTTTTTCCCTCCGGAAACACCAAGTTTTTTCATAAGAAGTACAAGGTAAAATGAGATGACTTCTTCAAAGTTTTCGATAGATATGTTGAACCTTTCTTCAACTTTGGCAAGCCTGTAGGCAAGGGTGTTCCTGTGCAGGTGGAGTTTTTCTGCGGCCTTCTGCTTGCTGAAGAAACATTCGCAGTATGTGGAGAATGTTTCGAGAAGATCTGTCGTGTCGCTCTCTTCGTGGTATTCTGCGAGTTTTTTTTCAAGATATTTCAAGGAGTAGTGTGGATTTACTGATAGCAGAAGATGCTCAAGCAGCATTTCATTAAAGGAATAGACTCCCGGAGGCATGGATAATTTTTCTGCTACGGAGACCACTTCCCAGGAGTTGCTGTAAGCAAAGGGCATTTCATAAAGATTTTGTGCAGGATGGCCTATACCGATGATCGTCTCTATGGAAGCATCCTTAAGTTTTTCCCATATCTCCTTTGAAAGTTCTTTGGCGCGGTCAAGTTCAGCAGTAAGCGGTTCTCCCTCAATGCTTTCCAGTTTCCAGAATATTACAAACCTGTCTCTCGAAACTGAAGCGATTATATTTTGCGGATCGGGGAATATCTCCCTTAATATCTCTATCACCCTTGAATGTGTTGCGCCATAATCTATTTCATCAGAAATAGGGTCGGAGTTGCTTTTGTATGAGAGCCTGACAGGGTTCTTCTCCAACCCAAGCCCTCTGAAATTTGAGAAGAAGATTGCGATCGCTCCCCTTTGCACGTCCAGTTGGATACCAAGCCTCTCCGCCCTTTCGGGAAGTTTCGAAAGATCATCCCTTCTTGGGTCGAATGAGCTGATGTCGTTGACCAGCTCGTCGATCTTACTTTGGGATGATCGAAGCGATGGAGAATATATTTTTTCTCGGAGCATGCTTTCGATCTGGTTTTTGAGCAGAGTGGAGAATTGAAGAACTATTTCAGGTTCACCGGCAATGGCCGCTGTACCTATTACCTGACCATTGAAGAAAATAGGGAATGTTGAACCGGGATACCACACGCCAAGCTTTCGCGCTGCATCTTCGTCATCGAAACTCATTTTTTTATATTTTATGCATGGCAAAGAGGGCGGATGAAATTCACCCAGCCTTTCCTTTGCAGGAGCACCGATAATTATCCCGTTGATATCCGTGATTATGATGCTCCTGCCCATTAATCCGCTGAGGTATTCAGAAATTTCCTGGGCATATTTTTCCAGCATTATCGGTACCTCCTCTGTTCGTAGTCGGATCCTGGGCCATAAAAAAGGCTGAAAACCTTTTTCAGTGATCAGCCCCTTGTTTTCGTTATTAAATTTGTAGGGTCAATCTCGGTCTTCCCGTCTGAACGGAATGCTCAGTGCCGCAGGCGCGCCCAGGAGTATGCCCTTCCCTGCCCTGATGGAAACAATAGTCAGGACGATAATTGTCATCAGATATGGCAGCGTAAGCAGGAGAGATGCTGAAATACTAGTACCCATAGCCTGCATCCTAAGCTGCAGGGCTTCGACTCCTCCGAAAAGATAAGCACCCAGGGCCGCTCGAGCAGGGTTCCAGAGTCCGAATATTACCAGGGCTACCGCTATCCATCCCCTTCCGGCTGTCATGCCTTCGATCCACATCTGAGCGTAGACTACAGAAAGATAGCCGCCGCCGAGTCCGGCAAGGCCGCCGCCGAACATGCAGTAGAAGTAGCGAATGTATGTGACAGGGATCCCCATTGCATCTGCCGCCCTGGGGTTCTCACCGACTGCTCTCAGATTCAGCCCGGCGCGTGTCCTGAAGAGAAACCAGCACAGCGCCGCGATGAGAGCGTATGAAACATAGACCATCGCGTTGTGCTGGAAGAAGATCGGTCCTATGAAGGGAATATCACCGAGAAAAGGCATTTTATACGCTGTCATTCCGGCGATAGTCTCTCCGATCACGCTCCTGCCCAGAAGTGCGCTGAGGCCGTAGCCTGTAAGGACCATCGCAAGGCCGCTTACTACCTGGTTGCACATCAGGGTGATGCACAAAAATGCATGGATCAGTGTTATTGCCGCACCTGCGAAAAATGAGGCGAGGAGTCCAAGCCAGGGATCGCCGGTTGACTTTGTGACTGCGAACCCGGTATAAGCTCCGACAAGCATTACCCCTTCAAGTCCAAGGTTCATGACCCCGGCTCTCTCGGAGATCACTTCACCGAGTGTGGCGTAAAGTACGGGTGTCCCGCTTCTGACCGCTGAAGCCAGGATAGCTATCAGGAAATCCATCTATTTTGCCTCCTCTGCAGGGCCTGCAGAAACTCTTACTATCTTTATCCTGAATCTTGAAAGTGTCTCAGCCGCAAGCACTGAAAAAAGGATAAGCCCCTGAAGGATCTGGATGCTTGCCATAGGGAGGCCCATTACGACCTGAAGAGTGTCCCCTCCAACAAGCAAGATCCCCAAGAGAAACGAGACAAGCGGGACATATATTGGAGAAAGCCTGGAAAGCCAAGCCACGGTTATGCCTGTATATCCGTATCCCATTGTGAAGCCGCGGCTCATCCTGCCGTGCAGACCTGCTATCTCACCCATTCCGGCCAGCCCTGCTATGGCTCCTCCTATGAATGTTACGAGAAGGATATTTTTTGCGATATCCATACCCCCGTAGCGTGCGGCTCGCGGATTTTCACCAATTACCCTAATTTCATATCCCCATTTGCTTCTTTTGAGGACTACCTGCAGTATCACTGCTACAGCAAGGGCAATAAAAATACCTGCGTGTATCCTGGTGCTGCCCCATACCCAAAGCCTTGCGGAATCAGGGAAATTGGCAGTGAATGGAAACCCCCAGCTCATTGGGTCTTTCCAGGGGCCGTAGATGAAATACTCTGATATGTTTATGGCGACATAATTGAGCATCAGCGTCGTAATGGTTTCGTTGACGTTCCATTTTGCCTTGAGGAAGCCTGCCAGGCCGCCCCAGAGACCTCCGGCTATGCCGGCTGCGATGAACATTATGACGAACATTACCACCCAGTTGTCTACAAAGAAAAATCTTACGGCAGCCACTGTCGCGATCGCACCCATACAGAGCTGCCCCTCTGCTCCTATGTTCCATATGAGCATCTTGTAGCAGATAAGCCCGGCAAGAGCAGTCAAAGTTATCGGGATAGCTTTGGTAACTATCTCGCTCAGTCCGTATATGCTTCCAAACGCCCCGTTCAGCACCGCCCAGTAAGCCTCGAAAGGATTTACGCCAAGTATGAAAAAGAGCAGGCCTCCTGCGAAGAGACCGAATACTACCGCGGCTACAGGAATAAGAACATTGACCCATGCAGGGTTGTCCAGACGCGGTTCAAATTTTAAACGGATCATAAAGAGCTCTCCCGTCCTTGCAAAGTTGCAGTTACGACTATAAATTATATCAGATATAATAGATTGCTGAAGGGCGTGAGAGACTAATGTGGAAGACAACTAAAATTGTTTTGTTTATGGTATTGGCTGCCTTTATTGCGGGACTAATGCCGACGATAATAGATTTCGCAGACAGGACAGTAATATATTCTGTTAAGGAAGGTCTCTCCCTGCATCCTCAGTTTACTGCTTATTTGTCATCTTTCTTCCATACAGCTAAAAGTTACACCTGGCACATCGTTATCGCTTATGCCTTTATCATTGGAATAGTGATATTCATGGAGGGACAGAATCCTGACAGAACGATACTATGGCTGCTCACACTTTTGCTTGTTCCCGTAATAGGCGTCATCATATACATGATCATTGGCCCAGACCTCAAAAATATAAAAACAAGAAAGCTGTTCAAACCCTCAAGGAGCCTCAGGAGAGATAAGACGCCCTTCACAGAAGACAAAAGGTTCCTGATAGGCAGGGCTATACATGCCACAAGCGGAGCAGACCTGACGATAAGGAACAGCGTCGATATCCTGATCAATGGGGATGAGACCTTTAACTCTATCAAAAGCGAGCTCCTGAAGGCTAAAAAATTCATTCACCTGCAGTACTACATAATCAAAGATGATGAGATCGGCAGGGAGATACGCGACATACTTACAGATGCAGCATCAAAGGGAATAAAGGTGAGGGTCCTCTATGACGCCGTGGGAAGCTGGAAACTAAAGCGTGAATACATAGAGGTCCTCAAAAAAGCCGGTGTTGAATGCCATTCGTTTATGCCGGTCTCATTCCCGATGTTTCGAAGAAAGATGAATTTCCGAAACCACAGAAAGATTATAGTTATCGATGGGTTGGTTGCCTTCACAGGTGGCATCAATATCGGAGACGAATACCTGGGAAAGGGTCACCTGGGACACTGGCGCGACACACATGTACGACTAAAAGGGGAATCCGTCGGAGAACTTCACAAGATATTCCTTTATGACTGGTGCATGAGATCAGGCGAAGATCCGGAAAAAATATGCGTTAATGCTCCATGTGAGGACTGCGGGGATATCCCGGCCCAGGATATTTCTGATCTTCAGGTTCTCCCGCTTCAGGTCGTTGCCAGTGGAATTGACAACGCATGGCATTCTATAGCAATGGGATACTTCAGCATGATCTCAAGAGCGAAGGAAAGGGTTTGGATAACCAGTCCATATATTGTTCCGGGACCGATACTGATGAACGCAATGACAACGGCTGCCCTTGCAGGTGTTGACGTAAGGGTGATGATGCCAGCCCAAAAAGACCATTTCCTTGTTTTCTGGGGAGGCCGCGGGAACATTGAGCAGCTGCTCAGGGCAGGTGTCAAGGTTTACCAGTATAAAAAAGGATTTATACACGCCAAAACTATCCTTGCTGATGACGATATCTCCTCGGTCGGAACATGCAACATGGACGTGAGGAGCCTCGAGATAAATTTTGAGGATCAGCTTTTTATATATGACAAAGGGCTTAACGCTGAATTTGCACGGCAGTTCCTTGCTGACATAAAAGATTCTGTTGAACTTACCCTTAACGAATGGCAAAAACGGCCTCTCTGGCAGAAGATACTAGAGTCATTCGGCAGGCTCTATTCGGCGCAGATCTAAATGAACGACAAAGCGTACGAGAAAAGATTCTCCGAACATCCGGTACTATGGGTCATTTGCGGTGCAGCTGTTCTCTTTATCCACATTTTCATATTTTTTAGGATAGCCGAAGCTGCGGGAGAAGGTTTGCTCAGCTTTGCATGGCTGGCATTGAGCATATTCATGATGTTCCTTTTGTTCGTATCAAGGAGGACAAAAAGGATAAGCTCCGATGAAGGAAGAAAATGGACAGACAGGGTCAGCGGGGTCTGGATGCTCTTTGTCCTCTTCACCTTTTTTTCCATCCTCCTGATCGGTCTTCTAAAAAAAGTTACAGGAATGCCTCTCTCATCAGGAGCAGTACTCTCTGCCTCTTTTATACTCAGCATGGTTTTGGTGGGAATGGGGATCAAGCAGGCCAATACGGTCCAAAAGACCATGATAAAAGTTTCTACCTCTAAACTTCCGTCTGGCTGTGAAAGACTGAGGATCGTACAGCTCACGGATCTTCACCTCGGCCCTTTTGTCGGGCTGCCACTCCTCGCTCAGATCCTTCGCAAGGTGAGGGATGTCGACCCCGACATAGTTGTGGTTACGGGAGACCTGGCTGACGGAAAGCTGACAGGGCGAAAGCGTGAAATAGGGATGCTGAGGCGTATCAGGCCAAGGTACGGAATGTACGCCGTTCCCGGAAACCATGACTATTACGATGATATCGACGAGGCTATTTTCTTCATGGAGTCCGCGGGTATGAAGGTGCTAAGGACAGAGGCTGTTGAAGCGGGCGGGATAATAATCGCAGGTGCCGATGACAAGGATCATCTTATAAAAGAGCAATGGAACCTCTCTCGTTCAGAAACGATGGTGCTTTCGCACGAAAAGGAGCAGAGAGAGAAATTCCTTCTGCTGCTGAGGCATCGCCCAATAGTTGAAAAGGGGACGGAGGGACATTTTGACCTTCAGCTTTCAGGGCATACCCACGGCGGCCAGCTTTTTCCCCTGTTATCTTCAAGGCACAGGATACCTGGGTATGCCAGGGGACTGAAAAAACTTAAATGGGGAGGATTGCTTTACGTAAGCAACGGCGCAGGGTTCGTCGGGCCTCCGGTAAGGCTGCTTGCGCCTCCTGAAATAGCAGTGATAGATCTGGTGAGAGAAAATGAAAGACAATAGGGGACGCGAGCAGGAATTGTTCGGGAAGCTGAACGATTTTCTCCCTGACGACTGTACGGACACTCTCTTCCCAGCAGGGACAGACCTTCCCCACGAGATCGATATTTCCGGACTCCCCGAAGGAGAGTGGGTGGCCAGGGGAGTATTCAGGATGGAGCGTGAGATACCTTACAGCAGGCAGTACGGACACAGGGAGCTTAAGGATCCGTCTTCCTCCGGCGAACTCCTCTCTTTCTGGGGAGGTACGCGCAGATCGGTATACCTTGATCTCGAAACTACAGGCCTTTCGGGAGCAAGAGGGGCATATGCCTTTCTGATAGGACTGGGCTTCAACACAGAGGATTCTTTCAAGGTCGTGCAGTTGTTTATGGCTGGACCCGCCTGGGAGAAGAACTGGCTGTGGTCACTGGAATCCGAACTCCCGGAGGATGACTACGGGCTTGTCACATATAACGGCAGGGCTTTTGACCTGCCGCTGCTCCGAATAAGATACAGGCTTGCGAGGTCCGCTCCCGGATGGGACGGCAGGCCGCATATGGACCTGCTTATGCTTGCAAGGCACTTCTACAGGGGAAGGCTTCCCTCCTGTTCCCTTTCATCCATAGAGCAGAGGGTCCTCGGCGTCCACAGAAGCGTAGATGATGTGCCGGGCAAGGAAATACCGGGGCTTTACACAAGTTACCTTTCGACCTCCGATGCAGCTCCGTTGAGGGGCGTTTTTTACCATAACACACTTGACGTTATATCAATGGCTGCCCTGCAGACACACATCGGTGCCCTTGCTGAGATGAGAGGTACAACAGGGAAAGATATGATCAGATGCGGTGATCTTTGGAATCAGGCGAAAGAGAATGACAAGGCAAAGGCTGCCTGGTCAAGAGCGCTTGATTTCAGGGGATCAGAGAGTGAGGCCAACTCAAAGCTGGCTGAATATGCAAAAACTGAAGGAAATTTCGGGAAGGCCAGAGAACTCTATATTGAGGCACTGAAAAACGATACATCTTCACTCGTGATATTTGAAAACCTTTCGAAACTTGAAGAAAAAGATGAGAAAGACCTCAAATCAGCTTTAAGCTACGCTGAAAAAGCCCTGGAAATTCTGGGATCAATGGCTGATCCGGATGATTTCAGCCTTGGACAGAAAAGGTATGAACTTAACAACAGGATCTCGAGACTCAGAAAGAAGTGCCTGGAAGAGGCGTGAGGGTCAGACGGCATATTTGGGCATCATACCCGAATGTTCCCTGTCGTGCTGTTATAATAGTGCGCAATTACAGGACAACTGAATTAAGCCAATAATTACAAAGGCGGGGATATATAGATGTGGAAAGGTCGTTTTTCTCAGGATACCGATGAAGCAGTCCAAAAATTTACCCAGTCCCTTGATATGGACTGGAGGATGGCACTTGCTGATATTAGAGGCAGCATTGCGCATGTACGGATGTTAGGTCATACGGGACTTCTTTCAGAAGAGGAGGCCTCCGTAATAGAGAAAAACCTTTGTCTGATCGCAGAGGAGGTCAGAAACGGGGCACTGGTCCCCAAGGTCTCTCTCGAGGATGTCCACATGAACATAGAATCCAGGCTGATAGAGCTTTGCGGGCCGACAGGCGCAAAGCTGCACATGGGACGCAGCCGCAACGACCAGGCCAACACTACGGTCCGCCTCTGGCTGCGCAAAGAGCTTCTGGATATTTGGGATGGCCTTAACGATCTTATTTCGTCACTTCTTAAAAAGGCGGAGGAACATGCAGAAACAGTCGTTCCGGGTTACACGCACCTTCAGCAGGCCCAGCCGATCTCCATGGGCCAGTTCTGGATGGCCCACGCTCATGCTTTTCTGCGCGACGCCAAACGTCTTTTCGATGCCTACGATGCTGTAGATGAGTCGCCTCTTGGATGCGGAGCCCTAGCCGGGTCTACTCTTCCGCTTGACAGGGAGTTCACATGCAACGACCTTGGATTTTCTTCCGTAACAGGAAACAGCATGGATACGGTCGCCCATCGTGACCACTTTATGGATGTGCTCTATTTCGCTGCGGTCTTTGGTGGACATGTAAGCAGACTTTCAGAAGATTTAATTATCTATTTTTCGACTGAATTCGGGTGGGTCAAACTGCCGGATTCCTTCTGTACCGGATCGAGTATAATGCCACAGAAAAAAAATCCGGACGTTCTTGAGATTTTGAGGGGAAAGGCCGGACAGCTTAACGGCGCGCTGATGGATCTCCTTACTATGACAAAGGGCATACCTCTGACATACAACCGCGACCTTCAGGACGACAAACGTTCACTGCTGAGGACGATCGATTGTCTGCACGGAATATTCTCCGTACTCCCGGCCCTTATCAGGGAGGTCGCAGTGGATGAAGAGGCTGCAAACAGAGGATTCAGGGACGGACTGATCCTGGCTACGGATGTTGCTGAATACCTCGTCCTTCAGGGTGTGCCTTTCAGGAACGCCCACGAGAAAGTCGGACGTATAGTCAGACACTGCCTTGATAATGACAAACCGCTCACATCCCTGACCCTTCAGGAATGGCAGGATAATATCCCGGAGGTAAAGGGAGATCTCATTCCCCTCCTGTCGCCCAAAAGATCGATGGAACGGAGGGACACTCTTGGGGGTACTTCCCCGGCACAAGTTAAGTTGCAGATAGAAAATATCTCACTCAGGCTCATGATGTTTGATAAAGAAGCAAAAGAGTTCAGGGAGAGGATCCCCGAGGGATACTGATCAAAAGAAATAATAAGAGGCCGCCCGGATCCGGGCGGCCTCTTTATAACGTTTTGACCTGCGGTATTAAACTACAGGTACTGTCCAACCGAAAGGATCGGGCCTCTTGCCCCACTGTATGCCGGTGAGTTCATCAAAGAGCTTTCTTGTCAGAGAGCCGGTCTTGAAGTCGTTTATGATGTACTTTTTGTTGTCGTAGGCAAGTTCTCCGATCGGCGAGATGACTGCCGCAGTACCGCAGCACCAGCACTCCTCAAGGCGCCCGTTATTTATCGCATCGAGAAGCTCTTCCAGGCTGATCAGGCGCTCTTCGACGGGGATGTTCCAGGACTTGAGCATCTCTATCAGAGACTTCCTTGTTATACCTGCCAGCACGGACCCAAGAAGGGCGGGTGTGACGACCTTTCCGTCGATCTTGAACATCACATTCATTCCGCCGGCTTCCTCTATATATTTCCTCTCCACTCCGTCAAGCCACAGCACCTGGGAGTACCCCTGAGCCGCAGCCCTTTCTCCTGCGCGCAGGGAGGCAGCGTAGTTCCCGCCGCATTTCGCGTAGCCTGTGCCGCCTTTTACGGCCCTTACGTCATCCTTTTCTATCGCTATCCGGACAGGGTTGATGCCCTCACGGAAGTATGAGCCGACCGGACATGTTATTATCGAGAATATGCAGTGTTGCGGTGTGTGGATGCCCAACTGCTCGTCAGTTCCGAACATAAATGGCCTGATGTAGAGTGAAGTGTCAGGTTCGCTTGGGACCCAGCTCTGATCTGCCTTCACAATTTCCATAAGAGCTTCCATCATCATCTCTTCTTCTATCTGTGGCAGACACATGCGCTCAGCTGAAATGTTCATCCTCTTGACGTTTTCGATGGGTCTGAAAAGCTGAACTTTTCCTTCGGGGGTGCGGTATGCCTTCATTCCTTCAAAAATCTCAGGAGCGTAATGAAGCACTGTTGCAGCCGGAGAAATACTGAAGGGAGCAAAGGGAACGATCCTCGGATCGTACCATCCCTTATTTTTTTCGTAGTCCATAATAAACATGTGATCCGAGAATACTGTCCCGAATCCTACTTTGCTGACGTCGAATTTTGGTTTTGGAGCGGAAGTTTTTTCGAATCTGATCTTCTCCATCTCATCATCTCTTTGTCAAAAGATTTTTATAACTTTTCAAAAAATAAAATTACCTGATGTAAATATTATATAAGAACTTTATCGTTAAGTCTATTATAGCGGGTCACTGGAGTAAAAGATGTCATTAGTCTATAATTGTACATCAGGTCACACATATGGAGGTCTTCAGATGGCTTTCGTGCCGGAACACATATTCAGGGAATATGACATAAGAGGTATAGCGGACACAGAACTTACCGATGAATTCGTAATGTCGATAGGTCATGCGTTCGGAACATGGTTGTCTGCCAGAGGAGTAAGGAAAGCCACCCTGGGCGGAGACGCACGTCTTTCAACAAAGAGGATAAAGGCAGCAGCTGCAGAAGGAATGATGAAGGCAGGGATAAATGTTACAGACATAGGGTTTGTCTCTACTCCGACATTTTACTGGAGCATGTATCGCTTGGAAACAGATGGTGGAATAATGGTCACAGGAAGCCACAACCCCATGGAATTCAACGGTCTGAAGGTTGCATATGACAAAGCCACACTATGGGGGGACGACATCCAGGAGATCCTCAGGATCATTAAGGAAGACCGGATGGTCACTGCCGAGGTTCCAGGAAGACTTAGCTTCACAGGTATAAACGAAGAGTATCTGGACATGCTTGTCTCAAAGATAAAGCTTGGCCCCCGCAAACCAAAGATAGTATGTGACTCAGGAAACGGGACAGCAGGGATATATGCCCCGGAATTCCTGAGAAGGATAGGCTGTGAAGTTACCGAACTCTACAGCGAGCCGGACGGCACATTCCCCAACCACCATCCGGACCCGACCAAGAGAGAGAACCTCCCAAAGCTGATCGAGACTGTCCTGTCAGAGGGGGCCGACCTGGGGGTCGGTTTTGACGGAGACTCTGACCGAATAGGTGTAGTTGACGACAAAGGCGAGATAATATGGGGAGACAGGCTCATGGCGTTGTACTGGCAGGAGATACTCCCGAAAAACCCGGGCGCTGTAGCCATTTGCGAGGTCAAGAGCTCTATGGCGCTACCCGAAGAAGTGCTCAGGCTCGGTGGAAGACCTATCTGGTGGAATTCAGGGCACTCACTTGTGAAGGCGAAGATGCGCGAGCAAAATGCACTCTTTTCGGGAGAAGTTTCGGGACATATGTTCTTTGCGGACGAGTACTACGGATATGATGACGGCTTCTATGCAGCAGGCCGTCTTTGCAGGATCCTTTCAGAAAGTGATAAAAAACTCTCGGAACTTATGTCCGTGATCCCGATATATCCATCAACTATAGAAACAAGATATGACTGCCCGGATGACCTGAAATTTGAAGTGGTCGACAGGGTGAAGCAAAAGGCCCTTTCAGAGGGTTTGGATACAATTACCGTCGATGGTGTGAGGATCGTATACGAGGAAGGCTGGGGTCTGGTGAGGGTCTCGAATACACAGCCGGTGCTGGTCGCAAGATGTGAAGGACGTACAGAAGATGCATTGGAAGAGATCTGTACAGACATGAAGAGAAGGCTGATCGAGGCGGGAAGTCCGGCTTTTGACTGGGAGTACTGAGTTCTTTAATATGCCGGATAAAAATAGAGATCAGGAAAATCGATATGGAGGATGAGTCATAATGCAATGTTCAAGAGAAATTGAAGAGATGGTATGTGTTGCAAAGGGACCTAAACACGGACCTGCTCCTATTCCTGAAGAAGGTAAATGGGTCGAGTCCAAACAGATAACAGATATTTCCGGTTTTACCCATGGTGTGGGTTGGTGTGCTCCGCAGCAGGGTGCGTGCAAGCTTTCCCTCAATGTTAAAGAGGGGATCATCCAGGAGGCTCTTGTTGAGACGCTTGGCTGCTCAGGAATGACACATTCAGCCGCTATGGCAGCTGAAATACTCCCCGGCAAGACACTTCTTGAAGCACTTAACACTGACCTCGTCTGCGATGCGATAAACGTTGCAATGAGAGAACTCTTCCTTCAGATAGCATACGGAAGGACCCAGAGCGCGTTTTCTGAGGGCGGGCTTACCCTGGGTGCAGGGCTTGAAGACCTTGGCAAGGGCCTTCGCTCTCAGGTCGCCACAATGTACGGAACTCTTCCAAAAGGAGTCAGGTATCTTGAAATGGCAGAGGGTTACATCATGGAACTTGCCCTCGATGAAAACAGCGAGGTAATAGGATATAAATACGTACAGCTTGGAAAGATGATGGAAGCCATACGCAAGGGCGTCGATCCAAAAGAAGCTTTGGAAAAGAACATCGGCACGTATGGGCGTTTCGCCGAAGCGGCAAAAGTGATAGATCCGCGTAAAGAGTAAAGAGGGGGAGAAAATTATGGTCACATTTGAAGGCTGCGCAAGGAGAATGGGGCAGATCGACCCCTTTCTTCAGAAGATCGGACTCAATGATCTTGAGGAAGCGAGAGCTCTCTGTCTTTCAAAAGGAATAGATGTTGAGCAGATAGTTAAGGGAGTTCAGGCAATAGCGTTTGAAAATGCTGTATGGGCATATACCCTCGGTGCCGCTGCCGCTTTAAAATCAGGAGCAAAAACTGCAGCAGAGGCTGCGGAAAAGATCGGAGAGGGGCTTCAGGCTTTCTGTATTCCGGGGTCAGTCGCACATCAGAGAAAAGTAGGGCTTGGCCATGGAAACCTTGCTGCCATGCTCCTGCGAGAAGAGACTAAATGTTTCTGCTTTCTGGCAGGTCATGAATCTTTTGCTGCCGCCGAAGGCGCAATAGGAATCGCAAAAACTGCAAATAAAGTAAGAAAGGATCCGCTTCGGGTCATACTTAACGGACTGGGCAAGGATGCTGCTTATATAATATCGCGCATAAACGGGTTTACTCTGGTAGAGACAAAATACGACTATTACACCGGCGAGCTTAAGGTCGTGGAAGAGCGTCCCTTCTCGAAGGGAGAAAAGTCGAAAGTCCGTTGCTTCGGAGTGGACGATGTCAGTGAAGGAGTCGCAGTGATGATACACGAGGGAGTGGACGTATCTATCACGGGCAATTCGACAAACCCGACCAGGTTCCAGCATCCGGTAGCAGGCACGTACAAAAAATGGACAGTTGAAAACGGGAAGAAATATTTTTCAGTGGCCTCTGGCGGTGGTACGGGACGCACTCTGCATCCAGACAACATGGCAGCTGGACCAGCCAGTTACGGCATGACGGATACAATGGGACGCATGCACAGCGACGCCCAGTTTGCCGGCTCATCATCGGTCCCTGCGCACGTTGAGATGATGGGGCTGATAGGAATGGGCAACAATCCCATGGTCGGAGCGACTGTAGCCGTTGCTGTAGCTATAGAAGAATCTCTCTCGAAGTAAAAATTATCTACTTATTTGACAGAGC
>JAAYHA010000032.1 GCA_012727545.1 Synergistaceae bacterium
GGATAGGAGCCATATAATCGAGAAGGGCTGTATTGTCGGTGCTGGTAGTTGTTGCCATTCTGAGAACGGGCGGTTTGGCATATGCAAATGAGCCCAAAGTGAGCATGCATACTGCAATGATGGTGATAAAAAGTAAGAAACGTTTGTTGCTTTTCATGGGGATACCCCTCCTTAAAAGATGTATTGGTGCTAAAAACCTTTTTGAGACCTTGAAGAATAGGAGGGCATTGATATTGATATCGCTCATGGCGAAATATATTGCCCCCTTTCCACAATGGGAGACGGATCCGTTTCCAGATCCGCCCTAACGTCTGTTTTCCATAGCTGGCGCCGCAGGAAAAACAGATTCAGGGTCGCTCTCTGATTTGATCAGGGAGACACCATAAAAGTGAATTTTATGGCATAGACGTTATTTTACACTATTTTATTGTTTTTGTCGTGAATTTAAGAGAAAAAAAGAAATCTTACTTATATTTGCAACTTGATTGCAGTTATAAACAATAAAGATGCGAGATCGTTGGGGGCGATCTCGCAAGGGAGAGTTGGGATTTTGTGCATATCCCTTAAAAATAGAAATCGGCCGTCCTCACTGGAGAAGACGGCCGAATAAAGTACAGACAGCCGTTCTCCTTTCCAAAGGGAGGCTCCGCCGTTTCCAGCGAAACCCTAACGGCCCGGCCCCCTTAGATGAGATCTTTAGGCGGACAGGCTCGGAGAACAATCGATAACTTTTGTTATCCTACATGGTGTTCGGGAAAAAAACAAGTATTTTGTCCATAAGTGCTCATACAGTTTAAAATGGTTTTTATGAATGCTCCTGCTATAATATTATCGGAGAAAGTATTATTTTGAGTACAAGGCCTTATGAAATTGAGTTCTTATAAAAGGGGTGAGGAACATTACGACGCTGCATCTGCCAAGCAACCTGCCCAAGCCGACGCTTGAAGAGATAAGAAACTGTCCTGTCAGGAGCAGGATAGACAATATTGCAGTGCGGGCAGGCCTCAACCCTCCTCCTGTGGATGGAAGGGACATGATCCTTCACATTTCTGATACCCCTTCGACGATGTTCCCCTATCTGCGCAGAGCTATACAGCGCCTTCGTCCTGCATGGATCGTACACACAGGAGACCTTGTAGACGACATAAAACTTGAGACCAGACCGGGCCTTATAGATCTTTACAGAAAAAAACTTCGTGTGCTTTTAAACCTGCTCACTGACGAAACATGCGGAGCCATTCTTCTTACAGGTAATCATGACCATCTCCCTACGTTGCTTGAAATGACAGAAAACTCTTCAGTGCAGGTCTGGAGCAGACCCGGCCGTTTTTATATCGGAAGTTTCCGTTTCAGGGCAGGCCATACATATGAGGACGTAGCAAGCGATTCAGGAGAGTACAACCTTTACGGCCACAGCATGGAACACCCGACCGAGATCGATGATTGCGGAAGGTTTTTCCTCAACGGACTTGAAAAAATGCATTTGATACATATGGAGACAGGGGACGTGATCCCTTTTAGATATCCGCCGGGGACCAACGATGCCAGGCTCGAACGGAAACGCATATCATTATAATAGGAGGCCTTTTTAATGCTCTCTCTTGTCAGAAGCGGTCCTGAAAGTCTTGTCATTCATGCTACAGATAAAGTTGCAGAAATAAAAAAATATCTAAATGAATGGGGGTCCCTGGTATCTCTGGACCCTGAAAAAGCATTGGGCATCTACGGCAACAACCGGAGGCTGATTTTTTTCATTTCTTCTTCGGATCTTTTAACAGAAGAAGAGGAAGAGGAAACATTCGTATCAGAAAACTCTATTGAACTCCTTCTCTGTACTTTGATCAACATGAGGCTTATAAGTGGCGTTGAAGAGGTCAAAATGATGCCGGGATTTATAATGATGCGCCTCATGGGCAACATAGAGAACGGCATCAAGTCGATACATGAAGACCTTGGCGGTGAGATCATAAACAGAGATCCCATGTTCAGAAATTATATACCGGGGACATCGTCCGTCGTATACTTTACCCAGAAGGCGATAAACAGGGCTGTCTCCGTTCATGACATGTACGAAAAAGCGCTTTTGGTCCATGACAGGTCAAAGGGTGCCATTATCCAGTACCTGGGGACCAGGGGGATCGAATATCTTGGAGATGCTATGGGCACTCCTGACTGGAATGATATTGAGATCAAAATATACGATGCAAACGGAAACTTTGATATACACAGGCAGAGGCTGTGGATGGCCACCCAGGGCCTTCAGATAGGGGTCGTCCTTGCTGAAAGGTGGGGCAAGGATCAGGCTATGGTCATGATGAGCGTTCCCATTTACCTTGTAAAGATATTTACTCCTATGGATGTGCAGGAGATAAAAAGAATAGCGATGGGGCTCGAGTACAACGATATGGGACAGCGTTTTGCCGATTTTGATGTTTTCTTCAAGGATAAGAAGATAAGTGCATACACAGAACTGGAGTCACATCCCGGCCTTTCCAGGAATGATATAGGCATGCTCTATCGAAACGAGATCATGAAAAACATGGATTCCGATACCAGAAACGAACTGTTAAGGCTGGAGAAAAAGTTAAAGGAAAAACCGGAGATAAAATCAAAGAATTGAATTATATATATTCATA
>JAAYHA010000290.1 GCA_012727545.1 Synergistaceae bacterium
CCCTCCGGGGGCGGTCCTCCCCGTATCTGGATCTCTTGAAAGCTGCCCCGAGATGTAAAGCATGCCGTTTGACAATATCCCGGGGCTGTAATGCCCCTTATTCTCTGTTTTGTACTCAGGAGCGATCTTTTTCATACCAATATCCTCCCTCTCATCGACGGCCGCAAACTGTGAGGTTGTCGGTTTCTGTCAAAATTTTGTTTTTAGTCATCTGTTCTCCTATTATTATAGACGGGAAATAGCATGAATGAGAATACGGCCCGCCTTTCAGGTTCATGCGGAGCATACATAGATCAACAGCTTGTCGTCACTGTACAGGATCACAACTATTAATAATTAGTAATGACATCATGTCTTCAGCGAATTATAATGATATCGTCATAACACTTTGGGGAGGCGCATCTTATGAAAACAACGATCATATTCTTCCTTTTTTCCGTTTTCCTTTTTATTTCAGTACCGGCCGGTTTGGTAAACGCTGCAGGCCCGGAATATGACCAGGCCTACGCTGTATATCAGAACCAGGGAGCAGGGGCAGCCGCTCCGCTCTTCAAAAAGATCGTCGAGAATAAGCCTGACCCTGATGCAATGTGGATGCTTGGCTATATTTACAAAAACCAGGCAAACTTCGATACGATGTACGCCGAGAGCGCTAAGTGGTACAAAAACTATCTGCAGTTTCCATTTGTAAAAAAAGATTTTGCCATGCACGAACTGGGGCAGATCTACAAGACCGGAGGTTATGGCGTTGAAAAAGATCTCGTCAAGGCGAGGATCTATTTCGAAACACTTGTAGAGTCCGGGTGGTCTGACCAGAATAACGCCAGATATCCAATAAATGACCTTACTGTGGTAATGGGTGAGCAGATGGCGGGCTACACAAAAGATGACACTGACTACGTCAAAGCAGGCAAACTCTTTGCAAAGAACAAACCGAAGGATGCGCTTGCTCCGTTAAAGCAGTCAGCGGAGTACAAGAACCCTGATGCAATGGAAGTTCTGGGGACGATGTATAAATACGGCATCGGTGTTGAGCAGGACTATTTTGAAGCTGCTTCATGGTTCAGGAAGGCATCGGAAAAAGAGCTTCCATACTCCATGCTCAACATGGGCAAACTCTATGAAAAGGGAAACGGCGTGACACAGGATGACGCAACAGCAAGGGAATGGTACAAAAAGTCCGCGCTCGCAGGAAATGAAGAGGCAAAGACTATCCTTACCGAAAAAATGGTCAGGGATCCCCTTGAACCCGAGATGGCTATAGAGATGGTCGGAAAAATGAGGTATGCGAAAGACGGACTCCCCTGGGGAGAGGTAGTGAACAAGTTCATACTCAAACCGAAATGGGAATATTATTTCAAGGACCAGGAAGGCCACGTGGTAAAACTCAGGGGTTACTACGAAGACGGACAGAAGGAAAAGAACGCCATCACCGTATGGTACTACCTGAAATGTGAACCGAGCATCGCTGAGGGAACGAGGGCATACTCTATAAAACAACTTTACTCCTCGG
>JAAYHA010000033.1 GCA_012727545.1 Synergistaceae bacterium
AGAGAAAGCGGAATTCTTCTGCCATTTCCTTGGATGATATTTCCATTTTCTTAAATTCGACCTCATATCCGGCACACGAAAGAGCCGGGTTGATTTCTTTCAGTACCCCTTCAAGCACGGCATCTGTTCCTATGCACCTGTCACAGGTCTTTAGGTCAAGGTAAAGATATTCGACCAGGACCTTTTTACTGTTGCATGAACAGCAGCCTTCATCCTTTACAGCATTACATCCGGCCATTTTGTTTCCCCCTGTCTTGTTGGCGAAGCTAGTATAAATTCAACATATCCGATAATCAAATATAAAGTACATATTGACATATGTCAATCTAAATACCCCTGTCTATCGTAAAAACTACGTATTTGACAAAGAGTGACCAATTATATCTTGACAAAGAAAAATGCTCGTGATAGATTATATTGGCACTCAGCAAGAGAGAGTGCTAACAATAATAAATATACAATAAAAGGAGTTGTTGATCATGGTTGGACTGGTACCTTTCAACAGAAGGAACAGGGATCTCGCAACAAAGACCGGGCTGGAGGACTTTTACAACGTGCTTGATGACTTTTTTTCAAGCGACTGGCCTATGAAGCGCACTCTGGCATACGACACATTCAAAGTCGATGTTCAGGACAGCGGAAACGAGTATCTTATCGAAGCCGAAATGCCGGGCCTCAGCAAGGAAGACATCAAGCTCGGACTGGATGACGGAAAGCTCACGATCTCGGTTACAAAGAACGAGAGCACGGAGGAAAAAGACAAGAATTACATCCACAGGGAAAGACGTTCTGTGTCTATGAGCAGGACCATACATCTGGCTGATGCTGACGCATCCGGGATAAAAGCCAAACTGAGCGACGGGCTTCTGAAGATAACCGTCCCTAAGGAAGAAAAATCAAGCGCAACGATCGATATCGATGTTGAATAGAATTGCCGTATCTGTTAAGTAAGCCTCAAAACAAAATAGACAGAAGCAACAAGGCATCACCAAGGAAACGGCACCAAAAAGGGTCTGTGGAAGTTTTCACAGACCCTTGATATTTCTGGAGCCGGCGAGAGGACTCGAACCCCCGACCTGCTGATTACAAGTCAGCTGCTCTACCAACTGAGCTACACCGGCAAACAAACCATAACGTTCCTGTTATAGAGCGCCGAAAAGCATTTTACATTATTTTGAGTTTTCGTCAAGTATCAGAGCTATTATTCTCTCACTATATGTTTTGATTTCCCCTCAAACCTTGGGAGAGTTCCCGGCTCTGCAACTGTAAGCGGAACGTGGATCCCGAGCGCGCTGTGGATCGATTTTTTGCCCTTTTCCAAAAGCACCTCTGCGATCTCCTGTTGGCTGTCCGCGGTTCTTTCACATGATATGCTCATCTGCTGAAAACCATCTACCTCCCAGACCTTTATCTGATAGTTCGCGGTCAATCCGGGGACCCTGCAGAGCGCCCTTTCGATCACCGAAGGAAATACGTTCACTCCATGGATAATTATCATATCGTCTGAACGTCCCTTGACCCTCTCGATCCTGGTGCTTCTGTCCCCGCAGCTGCACACGCCCGGCATTATGCTCGTCAGGTCGCGGGTGCGGTAACGGACTATTGGGAAAGCTTCCTTCTTCAGGGACGTAATGACAAGTTCTCCCTCTTCGCCGGGGGCAAGCGGTTCAAGTGTTTCGGGATCGATTATCTCGAAAATGAAGCCTTCGTCAAAAAGATGTATCCCGTTCCTTTCAAGACATTCCATTCCAACACCCGGTCCCATTGCTTCTGACAGGCCGTAGCTGTCTATGGCAGGGATCCCAAGCGTATCCTGGATCTTAGTCCTGAGTCCTTCCGACCATGCTTCAGCACCGAAGATGCCCAGACGGAGACTGTATCTTGCTTTCTCTTCGTTTGAAAACGTATCCCAGACCTCACAGAGTTTGACAGCGTAGGAGGGCGTACAGGTAAAGACAGTCGTGCCAAGATCACGCATTAGTTTAAACTGACGCTCGGTAAAACCGCCGCTTGCGGGGATGACCGTGACTCCCATATCTTCAGCTGCATCGTGGAAACCCTGACTCCCTGTAAAAAGTCCGTATCCTGTCGATATCTGGAGTATATCTTTCGATGTTATTGTGGCACGTTTAAATGCAGTCTTCATCGCCTTTTTCCACCAAAAGATGTCATTTGCGGTGTATCCTACAACAGTCGGATTCCCAGTAGTTCCCGATGTAGCATGGAAGCGCACCAGATCATCCTTGTCACATCCAAGCCATCCCAGCGGGTAATGAGCCTGGAGATCCTGCTTTGTTGTAAAGGGAAGTTTTTCGATATCCTTTGGTGATCTTATTTCCGATGGTTTGACTCCGGCATCCTTCATTTTGTCTGCATAAGGATGGTTACGCTCCCAAAGCCTGTTCAATGTTGCCTGAAGTTCCGATGTCTTTTCCAACGCTGTCTCACTGTGTACCATAATAATTCCTCCCGGTTCATACTCAAAATTACAAAATAAAAAAAGACGGGATCCGGAAAACCCGGACCCCGTCCTCACTTCTTGATCAGATGTTCAGCGCACAGCGACCGGACACCGATCCCGCGAGTCGGGATCCGTGCATGGATAAGAGTACACTGCAACAGAAAGGTCTATATGTCTTTTTATTTCAACAAGCTTCTTTTTCA
>JAAYHA010000291.1 GCA_012727545.1 Synergistaceae bacterium
ACTGCAACAGCGCCAAACCCGCTGAGGTCTTCAGTTATAATGATGCTCATAATGGCAGCCATACTGCTTTTCAAACTGCTTCCGACGATCGGCAAATATGTCCACAGCGCATCGATAGCAGGATTCTTATTTGTCCTTGGAACATTTGTGACTTTTGCTTCCAACATACAGGGGGCAATAGCTACTGTTCCCGCAGCAAACGGCCCATTTGGATTTTCTCCATGGGGCATGGTCATAGGTGCCACAGTACTTGTCTCGGCCAAGTGGAACCCTTTCTTTGGACTTCTTGCCGGAGTCCTGATCAAAATGATATTCTCACTTTAGGAGAGAGCTATGAACGAACATTACGAACTAAATATCTGTGGTCTTAGAAGAAGCCTGAAAAAAGTTCAGGTAGCCCCAAACCTTGTAATAGCTTCATTTGTGATGCTGGGTGATACACAAATGATAGAAAAATGCGCTGATGCACTTATCGAAAAGATGAAGGTGATAAGCGGGATAGATATGCTTGTATGTCCGGAAGCAAAAGGCATCCCGCTAACACACGCCCTTGCTGTACGTCTTGGAGTTGACTACGTGGTAGCAAGAAAATCTGTAAAAGGTTACATGGAAAATCCGATCACATCAGAGGTCAAATCGATAACAACAACAGAGAAACAGATCATCGTCATCGACGAGACTGACGCTGCGAAGCTGAAAGGAAAAAGTGTCTGCGTAGTGGATGACGTTGTATCGACAGGAGGCTCACTCCGCTCAGTGGAGGATGTCCTTGCAAAAACAGGATGCAATGTAATCAGCAAAGTTGCCGTGCTGCTTGAAGAGGGAGGATACAGCGGAGAGGATCTGATCTATCTTCAGAAACTTCCCGTGTTTCCCGTTTAAAAATTTATCTGACCTATTGAAAAGGCGCCGCTTTGCTAAATGCGGCGCCTTTTTGCGTTCGCACCTTTGTCAGTGATGTTTGTTATGTTATCATTAAAGATGTAACTTCAGTGCGGAGGAGAAGCAAATGACGAAAAAGTTTTTTAGCGTCCTGACACTGGCTATTCTTGCCATGTTGCTCTCTTTCCAGGGCGCCCATGCAATGACCACTCTCGAGTTTTACAGGCTTGCAAAAAAACAGAAGCATATACAACCTTTTGCAGTAACTGTTCAGAGTGCCTGTGAAACTGGTCACTGGACCAGTGATCTCTGGAAAAGAGGTAATAACGGAGCCGGGATAAAGGTCTCATCTGACTGGCTGAAAGCAGGAAAGCCATATATTACCAAGAGCAGCGTTGAAAGCAGAAACGGAGTTTACGGAAAAGAGACTTCCAAGTTTAGAAAATACAATTCGCCGGGGGAGTTCCTCAGGGACTATACAAAAAAGATCCGACAGGATTATCCAAGATGCGCCAGGAATCACGACAATATTTGGGGTTATTTCGCCGGACTTTATGCCGGAAGAATAGGTAAATGGGCTACAGACCACAAATATTACGAAAAACTGACTGTAAAGGCAATTAAACTAGCACCTGAAATCTATGGCTCAAAATGGAAACACAAACTTATTAAGGACTTTAAAGTTGCATCAAAGAGAAAGTCACTTGAAAACTGGCAGAAAGACATCATACGCAGCGAACTGAAAAAAGCCAACGTTCTGTAGAAATACTTTTCCATTGATCCTGTTATCTAGATCTGAGATAAACAAAGCAGGTGTTTAAAAATGATACGCGGGATTGGAATAGATGTATGTGATATCTCACGGATGCGCAAAGCTGTTTCAAGGGAAGGATTTTGCAAACGTGTCTTTTCTGAAGAAGAGATAACTTATGCGGAGTCTAACGCTGACCCGGCTGCACACTATGCCGCAGCTTTTGCTGCACGCGAGGCTTTATCCAAAGCGACCGGATGGGGAATAGCCGGACTTGGCATAAATTCCTGTTCAATTGAAAGAACTGCTTCAGGACCCCGTTTCAAATTTGACGAAAACACACTTTTAAAGTTCTCAAACGAGGGGATCGACAACGTATTCCTTTCTATATCCCATGAAGCCGGAATCGCTGTTGCTGTTGTTATCCTGGAGAAAAACCAATGATCAGATACTATGACCCTGAAGACGTAAGGCAGGCAGATGCACTTGCAGTGCAGAAATATGGAATAACGTCACTCGAACTTATGGAAAACGCCGGAACTAACGCTGCCCGTGAGACGCTGAAAAGATATCCTGATTCACAAAGCTTAACTATTTTTGCAGGTCCGGGAAACAACGGCGGTGACGGTTTCACAGCAGCAAGGTTTTTTTTGAAAAAAGGACTGAAGGTTAATGTTATATTGTCATCTGCACCGGAAACATACAAAGGTGACGCCAAAATCAACCTCGAGGTCCTTATCAATTTAAATGATCCGAACTGCACTGTAAGATTTTCCAAAGATCTTACCGAGACAGAGAT
The DNA here is from genome assembly GCA_012727545.1 of Synergistaceae bacterium. Taxonomy (GTDB): domain Bacteria; phylum Synergistota; class Synergistia; order Synergistales; family Synergistaceae; genus Caenicola. Next base: position 2,433 of record JAAYHA010000291.1, read on the forward strand.
CAGCAAAGAGGCAAAAGATGCTGACTGCTTGATCGATTCACTTCTTGGAACTGGATCCAAAGGTGCCCCCAGGGGAGAAATTGAACGACTTATAAGGCATTGCAAAAACAGGGCAGTTGTAGCCTTTGATATTCCCAGCGGCATTGATCCTTTATCTGGCAGTGTTTATGATCCCTGCGTCAAAGCGGACCTGACAGTAACCTTCCTTGCAGCAAAAAGAGGAATGTGTTTTTCTCCTGCATACGATATGTGCGGAAAGGTTGTCATCGCTGACATCGGTATATCTTGTGAAAAAGTCCTTGATGAGACCAAGAGCATTCTCTCCTTCGGAAGGGAAGACATACCAAAACTGCTGCCTGACATCCCAAGAGACATACATAAGGGTAAAAAGGGTGGCTTGCTGGTAGTTGGAGGAAGCGTCAACTACAGGGGAGCACCCCTGCTTGCGGGTCTTGGTGCACTCCGTACAGGGGCAGGACTTGTTGTACTGGCAATTCCCGATTTTATGGTAGAGAGCGCATCCCTCTTTCTCCCCGAAGCTATTTTTGTGCCCCTGAGGACAAGGGGAGAGGAGATATTGCCTGAAAGCCTTGAAGAAGCTATTAAGACATGGGAAATGAGATGCGGTGCAGCTGTGGTAGGTCCGGGCCTTGGAAGAAATGAGGGTTCCAAATCCATAGTTCACTGGTTCTGGAACAAGTGGAAGAAACCACTCCTTATCGACGGTGACGGCCTCCATTTTCTCTCAAAAAAATACGATCCCGCATTCAGGGAAAATGCAGTCATAACTCCTCACAGCGGGGAAGCCGCAAGTCTGCTTGGATCTGAACCGGAAAATATAAACAAAGACAGGACAAAAGCTGCAGTTTTGATGTCAAGTGCAGCGGGAACAGTTCTGCTGAAGGGTATGGATACAGTGGTATATTCAAAAGGGAAAAACATAACTATCATTAAGGAAGGATCTCCTGTTCTGGCTGTACCCGGCTCGGGAGATGTGCTTAGCGGTGCTGTAGGGGCACTGATGTCGTCCGGTATGCCATTATTCGATGCCGTGGCCACAGGAGCTGCAGCACATGGCGCTGCAGGGTCGTATATTGAGGAAAGATCAGGATCCCGCGGGACGCTGGCGAGAGAGATAGCGGATGCATTGCCTTTCGTACTCAACTAGAAGGCTTGAGATAGTCACCTTTTCTGAAGAGGAAACAAGGGCTCTTGGAATGTTTATTGGAAAATATTCTTATCCGGGCCTCACTATTCTTTTGCATGGCGGACTTGGCATGGGAAAGACACTTCTTACACAGGGAATTGGCAAAGCTCTTGGCTGCGGCAAAATCAAGAGCCCGACTTTCATACTGATCGCTGAACATGAAGCAGATATCCCGCTGATACACGCCGACCTTTACAGGCTGGATTCACATGTTGAAGCGGATGCCCTTGATTTTGAAAATTACATCGATACCGGCTGCATCCTTGTTGTTGAGTGGGCTGAAAGATGGCATACTCCACCTTTAAAGGATACTCTTGATATAATTATCAGCCGTTACGGAGAAGATGATAACTCCAGGTATGTCACTATAAGGGCACTTGGAAATAATGCAGAGGATCTTCTTAATGCACTTTCGAATGATATTCTGGGATCTGTCTGCGAAAAAGAGGGAAATTATGAAGGTTTTGGGAATAGACTGCACAACTAAATTCACAAACATCGGAATTGTCTCAGATGGCGCCGTGCTGTCTGAAATAAGCCTTGAGCTCGGCAGGCAGCAGTCTTCACGCCTTCCGCTCCTTGTTGAAGATATGCTTTCGGACCTCTCAATAGAAATTTCAGAACTGGATCTGGTAGCAGCGGCAAACGGACCCGGATATTACACCGGGATCAGGACCGGCATAGCATACTCAGCTGCACTGGCTAAGGCACTTGGAATAAGGATACTCCCGGTCTCTTCGCTTGAAACCTTTGTCCATGACCTAAGGACTATGGGTACTCCTCTTGCTCCTGTCATAAAAGCCAGACAGAACTGCATTTATTGTGCCCTATATTTTTCAGACGGAAGAGAACTAAA
>JAAYHA010000292.1 GCA_012727545.1 Synergistaceae bacterium
AATGCGGCTGGAAGGAAGACAAGAGGCCCATTTTCATTTTTGTCGGGAGGCTGACGGAGCAGAAAGGCATAGACATTATGCTTGAGGCGGTCAAACCTTTCCTGGCAAAAAAAGCCAGGTGCGTGATAGTCGGATCCGGGAACGACCTTTACACCAGAAAGATAAAAGAGTTTCAAAAGGAAAACCCGGGCTCGGTGCACACCATCCTTGAATTTAACGAGACCAAGGCTCATCTGACATACGCCGGAGGGGACATACTGCTTATGCCTTCCCTCTTCGAGCCATGCGGCCTCTCACAGCTGATAGCTTTCGCATACGGGACCATCCCAGTTGCAAGGGCAACCGGAGGTCTCGCCGACACTGTCATAGACGCGGACTCATCACAGGACGGGACAGGTTTCCTCTTTAAAGACTTCACTTCTGAGGAACTTGAAAAGGCGATCGAAAGGGCGATCGAGGCCAAAAAAGATGGCGAGAGGTGGCAGAACATAGTAAAAAATGCGATGGACTCCGATTTCTCATGGGACAATTCGGCAAAGGCTTACGCCGAACTTTACAGGGATATTCTGACATCGGACTGATTTTTTACATAAATGCAACTTTGGTGAGACAAACTTTTTATAAAAACAGAATATAATAAAAAAATAATTGTAATTATTATAATAAACATCTCATTATTATTTTTTTATAGGCTATAATTGTTTCGTAGTATCAGTGCTTCATATGTGATCCTTAACACTGCATGATCTGAAAATAACTGACTTTTGTCCCAAAATGACAGGGTAACGTTAAAAAGATTTTTTAGGAGGGGTTAAGATGATCCATGGCAAGTACGGTCGTGTCCTGGGCATGGTACTGGCGGGGGGTAAGGGCGAACGGCTGATGCCGCTTACAAAATACAGAGCCAAACCTGCTGTTCCTTTTGCAGCAAAGTACAGGATCATAGATTTTGCGCTTTCCAACATGGTCAACAGCGGCCTTTTTTCAATTTACTGCATGATCCAGTTCAAAAGTCAGTCACTTCATGAACACATAGGAAAGGGATGGCAGTTTGGAAGCGCACTCCGCGGCCGCGACTTTTTCGTCAATGTCGTGCCTGCTCAGATGTGGGACGGAGAGCGCTGGTACGAGGGAACTGCCGATGCGATATTCCAGAATCTCCATCTGGTGACCCTTTTTAACGCAGACAGGATTTGCATCTTTGCTGCCGACCATGTCTATAAGATGGACATTGAACAGATGCTCCAGTATCACATGGACAACAAAGCGGACGTAACTGTTTCGGCATATGTTGTTCCGTCCTCTGAAGCAAGCCAGTTCGGCTGCATCGCAACAGATGAGACCGGACGGATAATCGACTTCGTAGAAAAACCTGCCATACCCCCTGAGATCCCGGGAAGACCGGGGTTCAGTTTCGTCTCAATGGGAAACTACATTTTTGAGCGAGAAACGCTGGAAGAATCAGTCCTTTCAGACAACGAAAGAAAAGACAGCTCCCACGATTTCGGCAGGGACATCATCCCGTCCCTATACAAAAAACAGAAAGTAATGGCTTATGACTTCTCCACAAACGTGCTGCCCGGAGGAGACAGGCCCTACTGGAAAGACGTGGGAAGTATAAAGGCCTATTGGGAAGCCCAGATGGATCTTCTCAAGCATCCCTCCGAGCTTAGCCTTTTTAACCAGCAGTGGCCGATAAGAACAGTATCCTATTCGGATCCGCCGGGATTTACCTATCCGGCGGCAGACCACTCATGTTCCGTCGACGGATGCCTCAGGGCCGAAGCCAGCCGTGTCCTCGGTGCATATGTTAGAAAGAGCGTGCTTTCCCGTAACTGCGTCATCAAGCCGGGAGCTGTCGTCGAGGAATCTATTATCGGACAGAACGTTGAGGTCGGAGAGAACTGCAGGCTTCGCAGAGTGATCGTTGACGCTCACAACATAATACCGCCCGGCACATCTATAGGATTCGATCCAGTGGAAGACGCAAAGAATTATCATCTGGACCCAAGTTCGGGCATAGTCGTCCTTGGCATGCCCAAAATACAGCTGCGGAAAAAACTTATAATACCGGGAAGCTATGAACAGCTCTTCCGTTCGCCCGATGAGACAGGCTTCTAGCTCGGA
>JAAYHA010000034.1 GCA_012727545.1 Synergistaceae bacterium
AAAGGAAGGAGGCAGAATTATGAAAAACGAGTTTAGGATTGCTGACATGAACCTGGCTCCGGAAGGACACAGAAGGATAGAATGGGCATGGGAATATATGCCCGTGCTAAGGCTGATCGCAGAGAGGGAAGAAAAGTATAAGCCGCTTGAAGGTCTGGTTATCGGATGCTGTCTGCATCTTGAGGCTAAGACGGCCTGCCTTTTGAAAGTTATGCACAGGCTTGGAGCTACTGTTGCCGTTGCAGGCAGCAATCCATTGTCTACACAGGACACAATATGCGCTGCGCTTGTTGAAGAAGGAATTCACGTATTCAGCCGCAGAGGCATGAGTTCTCAGGAGTACTCCGAAAACATAGAAGAAATGCTCAAATGGGATCCTCAGATAATAATTGATGACGGCGGAGACGTCGTTTCGATGATAATAGAGAAGAGAAGGGACCTGATCCCCTCAGTGCTTGGGGGATGCGAAGAGACCACGACCGGTATTAAGCGCCTTAAAGCAATGCATTGTGAGGGGGTGCTTCCATTCCCGATGCTGGCAGTCAATGATGCCCAGAGCAAATATCTATTTGACAACAGGTACGGAACAGGGCAGTCTGTCTGGGATGCGATACTCAGGACAACCAACCTTATAGTGGCAGGCAAAATTGTTGTCATTGCCGGATATGGATGGTGCGGAAAGGGCGCTGCAAAGAGGGCGGCCGGCCTGGGTGCAAGGGTCATAGTTGTAGAGGTCGATCCTCACAGGGCACTTGAGGCGCTGATGGATGGTTTTGATGTTATGGACATGCTTGATGCTTCTAAGGTCGGGGATGTCTTCATTACAGTTACCGGAAACACTAAAGTCATAAGGAAAGAGCACTTTATGAGAATGAAAGACGGAGTTCTGCTCTGCAATGCAGGCCACTTTGACGTGGAAGTCTGCATTCCGGACCTTGCGGAGCTGGCTGTTGATGTAAAGGCATCGCGTGATAATATACAGACTTATATCCTTCCTGTTGGACGCAGGATCCACCTTCTTGGCGAGGGAAGGCTGGTCAACCTGGCAGCTGGGGACGGACATCCCGTAGAAATAATGGATATGAGTTTTGCTATGCAGCTGCTTTCCTGCCTCTTTATAAGCTGCAATAAACTGGAGCCCGGACTCTACAACGTTCCGGCAGAACTGGACTGCAAAGTGGCTGAGCTAAAGCTTGAATCACTCGGAATAAACATTGAACGGCTTACACAGGAGCAAAAGGAATACCTGGCGGCATGGAGAGAGGTATGATTACAAACCGGTACAGGGATGTCGTTGTCTGGGACACGGAAAGATCTTCAGCCGAAAGATGTGATGTTATCACAGAAGGCGACAGGATAACCTCCATCATTCCGGCAGGTAGCCTCAGTTCCGGGTGTGCTTATGAGGGAAGAGGCAATACAGCTCTGATACCCGGTTTTGTTAATGCACACGGACATGCTGCTATGACATTGCTGAGAGGGCTTGGAGAAGAACTGCCTCTTATGGAATGGCTTCAGAAACGCATCTGGCCGGTTGAAAACAACCTTGACGGAGACCTTGTCAAAGCAGGGACGGCACTTGGCATATTGGAGATGCTCTCTACCGGTACCACCTGTTTTGCAGATATGTATTTCTTCATGGACAAAGTAGCGGAGGCCGCTCTCGAAAATGGAATGAGATGCGGGCTTTCGCGGGGGATCGTAGGAGACAGTGACAGAAGCAAACTAAAAGAGAACCTTAAGCTTGCAGAGGACTACAATGGCAGGGATGGGCTGATCAGCGTCCAGCTTGGACCACACGCACCATACACTGTTCCTTTCGAACTGATGAAAGAGATAGCAGAAAAGGCGAAAGAGACCGGATTAGGAGTCCAGCTTCACTGGCTTGAAACATCTTCTGAATGGAACATAAGCGGTCTGGAAGGAAAAATGACTCCCGAGGAGTATCTTTCCGATACAGGAATGATAGATGTGCCGAACCTTCTTCTGGCGCACTGTGTATGGGTAGGTAAGGGATCTGCGCCATTTTATGCGAGGGACAACGTAACGTTTGCCCACAACCCAAAGAGCAATCTTAAGCTTGGAAGCGGCATAGCCCCCATTCCTGATTTTCTGAATGCCGGCGTGAGGATCGCTCTCGGAACAGACGGGGCGGCAAGCAACAACAGGCTGGACATTTGGGATGAGCTTCGCTGTGCTGCGCTGATCCACAAGGGAGCTGCAAAAGATCCGACTCTTATGACATCCGTTGAAGTGCTAAGGATGGCTACGGTAAACGGAGCAAAGGCTCTGGGATTCAATGATACCGGACTGATCAAAGAGGGATACAGGGCAGATATGATACTTGTTGACCTTGACCGGCCGCATTATGTTGGCTGGGACAATGAGAATCTACCCGGCTTCCTCGTTTACGCCGGATCTTCCTCAGATGTAAAGGCAACTGTTGTGGCAGGAAAAATGCTTTATAACAATGGATCGTTTACTGAAACTGACAAAGACAGGGTAATTGCTGAGGCAAAAACGGCGCGCAGAAAACTGGTCGGCCGCTGATTTTTTTTATACAATAGACATTTATTTCCCAAACGTGGATCTGGCACAAACACCCCAGATCCGCGTATAATTGTTTGGTGCAAAAAATTTAAAGACCTGACCGGTTTTATGATGCGGCTGGAATTTGGTTTTGATCTTTTATTACAGGGGGCAGCTTAAATGCAATACAGAAGCGGAAAAGAATTAAGGGAACTCTTTCTTTCATATTTCGAGGAAAAGGGATGCAAAAGGTACCGCAGTTTTTCACTGGTGCCCGATGATCCTACGCTGCTTTTCACAATAGCAGGCATGGTCCCTTTCAAACAATACTTCCTGGGATTGAAGACCCCCGAGGTAAAAAGAGCGACTACAGCACAGAAGTGCGTCAGGACCAATGACATTGAAAATGTCGGCCGTACTGCAAGACATCACACATTTTTTGAGATGCTGGGGAACTTCAGTTTTGGAGATTATTTTAAAGAGGAAATCATCCCCTGGGCCTGGGAATTTCTTACAGAGCGTGTCGGACTTGAACCTGACAGGCTCTACGCAACGATCTATCTCGACGATGACGAGGCGCATGACATCTGGCGCGACAAGGTGGGGCTTCCTGAAAACAGGATAGTACGCCTTGGCGCTGATGACAATTTCTGGGCAGCCGGACCTGTCGGCCCGTGCGGACCTTGCTCTGAGATAATTTACGACCAGGGACCGGAATTTTCGTGCGGAAAACCCACATGCACTGTGGGATGCGACTGTGACCGCTACCTGGAGATATGGAACCTTGTCTTCATGCAGTACAACAGGGATGAGGCAGGAAACCTCACACCTCTGCCAAACAAGAACATCGACACCGGGATGGGGCTTGAGAGACTTTCATCGGTCGTTCAGAGAGTTCCCAATGACTTCGAGACGGACCTCTTCCGCCCGATAATCGACAAGGCATGCGAACTTGGCGGAGTCAAATACGGAAAAGATCCCAAAAAAGATATGGCTGTTAAGGTTATCTCCGACCATATAAGAGCATCGGCATTCATGATAGCAGATG
>JAAYHA010000293.1 GCA_012727545.1 Synergistaceae bacterium
ACACCGGGTGTCTTGGTGTATTTCATCAGAGCCCTTATAGGCGAAGGTTTGACATTAAGCGCTATATCCGACAATCTTGCATTCCAGTTTACTGAACTCATAGCATGATCCCTCCAAATAATTATTCACAATACATAATAGCCTCTCTCATGTGAAAGAGGTCGCATTGTCATTATACACAAAAAAAGCCGATTGTCACCGAGAAAAATGATATATCAGCGGTCCGAACAAAGTTTTGCCCCTTTTAATACTTCGCATGAACGTCTATTATTGGGGTGTTGATATTAAGCGAACATGCTTCGGAAGGAAGATAAATATGTCAGATGCACAATCTATACTAAAAAACAGCCAGGAGATCCGCAAACTGGGTTCGGGAACCTCTTTCAAGGCGATTTTCGTCGTATCCTCGCTCTTTCAAAAAAACGACAAAAACGGGAAACCCTATTATGAAATGGCCGTAACCGATTCATTCGGTACGATCGAAGCCAAGATATGGTCAGATGCCAGCTGGTTTGACAGGTCTGACCCCAACATGGAGGCATCATCAACTGCAAAGAGGCTGGAGGATGAAAAGCTGAGATCTCTAGCAGGCTGTTCAGTTGGAATAGATGGAAAAACTACAGAATTCAGGGGGCAGACACAGTTCAACTTCAACAAGATCACGCTTCTTGATCAGGATAAATTTCCACCGTCGCAGTACCTCCCAAGATCACCGATCTCCTTGGAGGAACTTGTCAAAAGGTACGAGGAACTCGTATCTTCATGCCGTCCGGAAGTCGCTGAATTTATAAGGTTTGTCTATGACGGAGATACATGGAAGCAGTTTCGCGACTGGCCCGCTGCCGTGAGCCATCACCACGCATATGCAAACGGCCTGCTTGAGCACACGCTCTCGGTCACGGACTGTGCAAAGTCGATGGCTGAATCACTGAGGACATCAGGTTATGACATCGATGTTGATATAGTGGTCGCCGGAGGTCTTCTGCACGATCTTGGGAAGCTTGGGTCATACAGGATGGGTTCTATTCCCGAGATGACACTGGAGGGTGCTGTGCTGGACCACATAGCGATAGGATATTCAAAGTTTATGGAGCTTGCCGAAAAAAGCGGACTCGACAATTCACTAAAACTTCAGATCGCTCACATCCTTCTGAGCCACCACGGACAGCGGGAGTTCGGCTCACCAGTCGTCCCGGCGACCCCTGAGGCAATGGTAGTTTCGTCTGCCGATGAACTGGACTTCAGGGTCTTTTGCTGGAAGGATTCCGTCAAAGACCTGACGGAAGACCAGCCAATATCTCAGTGGCATCAGGCCACAGGCCGCCGTTTCTGGAACAGGTGATCTGCATTTGTGTAACGTCCCGGATAGTTTCGGGCACATGAGTTGAGACAGGGGAAGAAAAATGCCAAAGGAGTTTTATATAACCGGTGACCAGTCAGGCAGGAGGATCGACAGGCTTTTAAGAAACATGTGGCCCCAGGTCCCTCTTGGAGCCCTCATGAAAGCTATCCGCACAGGAGAAGTTAGGCTGGATGCAAAAAAAGTAAGGCCGGACACACGGGTGGGTGAGGGACAGTTCCTTCAGGTCCCCTGGAATGACGATAGGCCGGCCGAAAGAAACACAAAAGAGAATACATCGTCCATCATACATGAGAGATTGGAAACAATTTACAAAGATGACTACCTCTGGATAATAAACAAGCCTGCAGGGCTCCTCACCCAGCCGGATACAAAAAACGGAGATTCGCTCATTACGAGGGTACTGGAGGAACTCAAATGGACAAGGAACGATTTTAGGCCATCGACAGTCCAGCGCCTGGACCGCAATACGTCCGGGGCGGTCATAACAGCTCTTACAGGACCGTCGCTGAGATACCTCTCAGAACTGATAAGGGAACGTAAGATAAAAAAGATATACAGGGCAGCCGTTGCAGGTGAAATAAAAGATTCAGGGGAGATAGACCTTCCTCTGCTGAAGGATCAGGCCGGCAATACTGTGATGGTAGATGAGAGCGGACAGAGTGCACTTACAAAATACAGGAAAATAGCATCTTTCAAAAAGATCAGTACAGTGGAGGTAGAGCTCGTAACCGGAAGACCGCACCAGGCAAGGGTCCATTTAGCTGCAATAGGCCATCCGATAATCGGAGACAAGAAATATGGCGGGGATGCTGGACAGGCCAAACGGCCGCTGCTTCATGCGTACTCAGTTACTTTCCCTGACGACTGTGGATTGCCGGAAACGATAAGAGGAAAGGAATTCAAGGCCCCTCTTCCGAAAGATATGGAGGAATATTTTAATGAGATGTGATCTTTGTGAAGACCAGAAGTGTCGCGAGGGAGAACCCTGCATAGAGAGGAACAGCATCGAACTTTATTCAGATCCGCATGAAAAAATGATGATGCAGACCGCGGCTTTTGTTGAGTCAGAGTTCTACGGAGACCTCAACAGGATAGAAGAAGTTGTTGAGTTTGCTTCCCGAATGGGATATAAAAAACTTGGAATAGCTTTTTGCGTCGGGCTTAAGGAAGAAGCAACGAAAATAGCCGATTTCCTCTCGAATTTTTTTGAAATAGAGGCAATTTGCTGCAAGGTGTGCGGTATCCCGAAATCAGAAATGGGTGCACCCATGAGCGACAGAGTTGGTCCGGTAAGCTGCAACCCGATCGAACAGGCAAGGATGTTCGAAGAAAAAAGGACAGACCTGAATCTGGTCATCGGACTTTGTGTGGGTCACGATGCCCTATTTATAAAACACTCACACACATATGTGGTACCGCTTGTAGTCAAAGACAGGGTGCTGGGACACAATCCTCTTGCAGCTGTCTACTGCTCGGCTGTTAACAAAAAGATGAAGAAAAGGGCAGAGGAACGTAAGTAAAAATAAGATAGAATTTAACAAAGCCGATTTGCCTTAAAATGTTATTTCAGTGCAGGCTTGTCATATCGGAGACTCTCTGCTATTATTTCCATTGCCCTTCACACGGACCGGCGCATAGCGACGCTGGCCTGAGTCTGGGGAATATCGAGCGTAACAGGCTCAGACAGGAGTGATCATTATGATCCAGAAAGAAAAGAAACAGCAGCTTATTGAAGAGTTCAAAGTTCACGGAGCAGACACAGGCTCAACAGAGGTACAGGTTGCCATCCTGACGTCACGTATCCGTGAACTCACAGACCACATGAGGATCCACAAGAAGGACTTCCACTCACGTAGAGGACTCCTGATCATGGTTGGTAAGCGCCGCAAGCTTCTACAGTACCTCAAAGACCGCGACTTTAACCGCTATCAGTCGCTTATCCAGCGTCTCGGACTGCGCCATTAATTTCAATTAGTCAGAGAAAAACAAAAAAATAAGCAACTTATGCATGGCGAGGGGTCAATACCTTCGCCATTTTTGCTGTTTTGTGTTATTCTTCAACAGTTGAAGACATAAAATGGGAGGAAAAGAAAAATGAAAGAAATATTTGAATTGGAACTATATGGCAAGACTATGTCCTTTGAAACAGGACGTCTTGCGAAGCAGGCAAACGCTGCAGTACTTGCCGGCCATGGCAAAACTTCAGTGCTGGTCACTGCGGTGCTGGCAGAAAAGGCGAGACAGGGAATGGACTTTTTCCCACTCCTGGTGGATTACGAAGAGCGTTTCTACTCTGCAGGCAAAGTACCCGGCGGATTTATTAAAAGAGAGGGACGTCCCTCAGAGACTGCGATCCTGAGCGGCAGGATGATAGACCGCTCCATCCGTTCGCTTTTTGCTGAATGGATGAGGAACGATGTCCACGTTGTGACCACGGTCATGTCAGTCGACCAGGCCAACCCTGCGAATATACTTGCAATAAACGGAGCTTCACTGGCCCTTTCAATGTCGGACATCCCATGGGATGGCCCCATAGGGGCTGTGCGCGTAGGATGCATAGACGGCGAATTAGTCGTAAACCCTGATGAGACAGACATGCTTAACAGCACACTGGATCTTGTTGTGGCAGGTCACCGGGGCGGAGTGACGATGGTAGAGGCAGGAGCGAAAGAAGTATCAGAAGAGCTTCTGGTGGATGCTATGGAACTTGCAAACGATGCTATTCGAAAAATAGTAGACTTTATCGATGAAGTATGCGCAAAGGTCGGAAAGCTTAAGACAGAGCTTCCCGTACCTGAAGTCATCACAGAGATCGATGAATGGATGGATAAGGAACTTTACGACGATATATACGCAGCAGTGCAGATACACCAGAAGCAGCCACGCGGAGCAGCGATAGGAGAGGCACAGAAGAGGGCCGAGGAACATTTTGCAGAGTCTCACCCTGATTCAGGCAAGTACATAGCGACCAAAATGGATGAAATGGTAAAGAAATGCGTCAGAAAACTCCTCCTTGATGACAAACGCAGATCTGACGGCAGGGCAATGGACGAACTCAGGAAGATAACCTGTGAAGTCGACATATTGCCCATGACCCACGGATCAGCACTCTTTACACGCGGAGAGACGCAGTCACTGGGCGTAACTACTCTTGGAATGATGGGAACTGACGACCAGGTCCTTGACGGTCTCAAGATAGACGAGCCTTCAAAGACGTTCTTGCTCCACTACAATTTTCCACCCTACTCTGTTGGTGAAGTAAGGCCGATGAGAGGACCGGGACGCCGTGAGATAGGACATGGAGCTCTTGCTGAAAGGGCGCTCCGCTCGGTCTTTCCAAGCGAGGCTGAATTCCCCTATGTAGTGCGCCAGGTATCAGACATCCTTGAGTCAAACGGCTCAAGTTCGATGGCAAGCGTATGCAGCGGAAGCCTTTCTATGATGGCGGCAGGTGTGCCTATCAAAAAGGCTGTTGCCGGTATTGCGATGGGGCTTATTGCTGACAACGGCAAGTTTGGCATACTCACTGACATACAGGGTCTTGAGGACCACTACGGAGACATGGATTTCAAAGTAGCCGGAACGAGAGATGGTGTTACTGCGCTCCAGATGGACAACAAAGCGGGTGGGATAACAAGGGAGATACTGACACAGGCCCTTGAGCAGGCGAAAAATGGACGTATGCAGATACTTGACATAATGGATGCTGCGATACCTGCGCCTCGCGTGGATCTCTCCCCGACTGCGCCGAAGATAATCACTATTAACATAGATCCGGAAAAGATCCGTGATGTTATAGGCCCCGGCGGAAAGGTCATCCGTTCGATAGTACAGCGTACGGGAGCCAAGATAGATGTAGACGACACAGGTCGCGTATATGTTGCCGCAGTTAACGATGACTCGGCACAGGCCGCGGTAAAGATCATCAACGACCTCGTACGCGAGGTAAAGGCCGGAGAGACATTTGTCGGAACAGCTACAAGAATGATGAATTTTGGGGTTTTCGTTGAAGTCCTTCCCGGTAAAGAGGGTCTTCTGCACGTAAGCGAGATAAGCAACTATCACGTCCCGAGGCTTGAAGACGCAATAAATACAGGAGACAAGGTGCTCGTCACTGTCAAAGAGATCGACGACATGCACAGGGTCAACCTGAGCCGTAAGCGTATCCTGGATCAGCTCGACGATCTTGCGAAGGATCCTGAATTTGCTGAACAGGCAGCCATAGAAAAAGAACGTGAGGAGCGTTTTTCCCACTTTCCAAAGAGCGAGGGAGGCCCCAGGCGTGACAGCGGACCAAGACATGATGACGGCGGAAGGCCGCCCCGCAGGGACTATGGTTCAGACAGGGGAGACAGAGGATCTGACAACCGTCCGGTCAGACGTTTTGAAAGAGAACGCAAAAAGTAGGAAACAGAGATGCCAAAAATGAAAGTCAAGATAAAAGCAGATGCCGGGATATCCCTTCCCGGCTACGCAACTCCGGGATCTTCAGGACTGGATCTGCGCGCTGCGGAAGCAGCTGTTATCCCTGCCGGAGATCGCGGCTGTGTAGGAACGGGGCTCTTCCTTGAAATGCCGCTGGGCTGCGAAGCTCAGGTAAGGCCAAGGAGCGGCCTCGCCCTTAAACATGGCGTCACCGTCCTTAACACGCCGGGAACTATCGATTCAGACTACCGTGGGGAGATAAAGGTCATACTTATCAACCATGGAAGGGAAGATTTCAAAATAGAACCCGGAGACAGGATAGCCCAGATAGTTTTTGCGGAAGTTACACAGGTGGATCTCGAAAGATCTGAGGAACTGGATGAGACAGAACGTTCCTCAGGCGGATTCGGGAGCACCGGAAGGAAATAGACCAAAAGCATTGATTTGCCATGGGGGCAAATTTGGAGGCGATACTAATGGCACGTTTTTCATCACCTGAAGGTAAAGTTTACGAAGCTGACAGCGCGTCACTGCGTCAGCTTCTTGATGTCTGGCGCCTAAAAAAAGCTGTCGGAGCAAAAGTTGAAGGCGCTCTCGTCGACTGCGACAAAGTTTTCACTGAAGATACCGAGTTTATCCCGGTATTTCCTGATTCACAGGAGGGGCTCGACCTCCTCCGCCACTCCACAGCTCATCTAATGGCTCATGCTGTACTCAGACTATGGCCGGAAGCGAAATTCGGCATAGGGCCTTCTGTCAAAGATGGATTCTACTATGACATCAGATTCCCTAAGCCCATATCAGACGAGGATCTTCCTAAGATAGAATCAGAGATGAGGAAGATAGCTCAGGAAAAGATCCCTCTTGTAAGGGAGGAGCACACAAAAGAGCAGGCAAAAGAGCTTTTCACTAAGCTTGGCGAAGACCTCAAGGTGGAAATGATAGAAAGCCTTGAGGGCGAGATCCTTTCGACATACCGGGAGGGCGACTTCATAGACTTTTGCCGTGGCCCTCACGTTCCTCATACGGGATGCTGCAAATTCTTCAAACTCCTCTCTCTTGCCGGTGCGTACTGGCACGGTGATGAGAAGAACGAAATGCTGACCCGGATATACGGAACGGCATTCGGGTCCGAGGAGGAGCTCAAGGAATACCTCCGACGCATGGAAGAGGCTAAGGCCAGAGATCACAGAAAACTTGGAAAAGAACTGGATCTCTTCAGTGTCCATCCGGAAGGTCCGGGATTTCCCTTCTTCCATCCCAAGGGCATGGTAATAATGAACAACCTTACCTCCTTCTGGAGAAAAGAGCATACAAAGCGCGGATATGTAGAGATAAAGACTCCGATGATCCTCGACAGGTCTCTATGGCTTCGTTCTGGACACTGGGATCATTATAAGGAAAATATGTATTTCACAGAGATAGACGAGGCTCCCTTTGCGGTAAAACCGATGAATTGTCCCGGCGGTATACTTGTGTACAACAGCGCGATCCGCAGCTACAGGGAACTCCCGCTTCGCATGGCTGAGCTTGGCTTTGTCCACCGCCATGAGAGATCCGGGGCTTTGCACGGGCTCATGAGGGTCAGGGCCTTTACTCAGGACGATGCGCACGTTTACTGCACGCCCGACCAGATAAAGGACGAGATAAAGGCGATAATGGATCTTGACAAGTACTTCTACCAGGACGTGTTCGGATTCAAGTATTACGTTGAGCTTTCCACCAGACCTGAAAACTCGATGGGCGACCCGAAAATGTGGGACCTGGCAGAGCAGAGGCTCAAGGAAGCGCTTGAGGAGACCGGAACGGAGTACAGACTCAATCCCGGAGACGGAGCATTCTACGGACCCAAGATCGATTTCCATCTTGAAGACTGCATAGGCCGTACATGGCAGTGCGGAACCATCCAGCTAGACTTCCAGATGCCTGAGAAATTCGACATGACCTACATAGGAAACGACGGAGCGGAGCACCGCCCTGTGATGCTTCACAGAACAGTGCTTGGCAGCCTCGAAAGATTTATGGGCATCCTGATCGAGAACTACGCCGGGGCATTCCCATACTGGCTTGCGCCCGTGCAGGTAAAACTCCTGCAGGTAAGCTCTGAGTTTGCCGGATACACCGAAGAGCTTGCGAAAAAGTTCAGGGATACGGGCATAAGGATAGAAGTCGACTCCAGGGATGAAAAGCTGGGCAAAAAGATACGCGATGCCCAGATGCAGAAGATCCCCTATATGCTTGTTATTGGAGCCAGGGAAGTAGAAGAAGGCACGGTCGCAGTTCGTGACAGATCAAAGGGAGACCTTGGATCGATGACCTTCGAGGGTTTCCTTGAACATCTAAAATCGGAGTTCGACCCTCTTTAAAAATTAAATTTTTCAGGTCCGCTGTTTGTGGTGTTGATCATAAAAATCGGGTTCAAAGAATTTATTCTTTGAACCCGATTTTTATTTGAATTATTTGTTGAATATTATGCAGCTATGACCAATATTACCTTTTTTTAGCTACAGTGATTGAGTATCCATTTTTGTTATGGTCCCGTCCGGTGAATAGTAAAAAAGCGAAAGATATAAAGGAACAGAACTATTCCCCTGTGGGGTAATTACCACAAAAGTCATCGTAGGAAAATTTGGGTTATGATCGATCCATGTTCCTGAGTTTGCATAAATTGTTTTCTGTCCTTTGAGGTTCTCAGAAGGAATAATTCTAGGCTCGTGAGTATGGCCGAAAACGACTATCCGCTTATCAGAAACAGGGTTTTTAAAATATTGAACTTCGGCCTGGGCGTCAGTCTCGGCTCCGGAACCTGCCTCAATAAGGGCTTCCTTTATTGGTATTTTGACGGATACCCGATTTAGTTCCTGTCGTTCATCCCATGTGGCAAGACTTCCCTTATACATCTTCATATTGATATATCCTCCCGCTGAAATCTGAGAGGGCATAAGATCGCTTATGGAATAGTTTTCGGTGAAGCCGTCGATGTTTGTTTTTATTATCTTTTCATCAAAGCCTCCATTGACCGGGAAATCTGTCATTAATCCATACCAGGCTTTCCAATAAATATACGCAAGTATCTGGTCTTCTCCATAGGAATTTATGGTCACTTCCGGGATCTTGCCGGCAGCCTCGGGGAATCCTTCAACAACAGATGTTGTCGCTAATCTTGTAAAGAAGTATCCGGGCGGCAATATGGAACCCGGAGCTATATCCCTGTTTGAAATAGGATCAGGTGCGCAGAAAAAATTATAGCGATGTCCATGCTCCATTATAATTTCAGGATGTCCGTCGGGAGAATAGCTTCCCAGACCCTGTACATCACGTTGCTGATCAATTCCCGGGAGTATGCTCTGAATGTCCTCTGCAGTAACAAGTAAATCGTGATTTCCCGGAACATATGTTACTTTGATTTTCCCATCGCGGATAATCTTATTGAATGCTGCTATTACATGTTTATTGTTTTTTGCAACAAGGCGGACAAATTCATTCTGTGTTTTCCCCCTGAAAGTATCTGCCTCGCTCGGAACAAACCATAGATCAACCAAATCTCCAATAATTACAAGTTCCTTAATATTTGGGGCAAGCCTGATCTGATCAAGAAACTTAACAAGCGGCTCCCGATTATTTTTAGTTTCAGTATAGGTGTCGTCAGCTCCAAGATGGAGGTCGCTAATGCATACAATAAGCTTCCTCTCATTATTAAGTTCCGGAATGCCTTTGCTGTCAAGTGTGAAAACGTCTTTTAATGAAGCGGCGTCTTTCTCAGCTGCTGTCGATGCGCATGTTTTATCAGCAGTCACAGATCCTGCTTCAGAAGCAGGAGCGCGTCCTGCAAAGCAGGGGAAAACTGAAAAGATAGTGACCAGGAATAGCAGAACAGATATTTTTTTCATATGACATTTCTCCTTTTTCCTTAATGCAGCTATTTAGAATGGATCGTTCGAATTTGATACAGGTTTGGAGTCATTACTCGGATCAATAATTGGCAAAAGAAAATAATAACGCTGGTCTTATTACAGTAACTTGACGGGGTCAATATGATATGTGTTTGTACGGCTCTGTACGTTCCCGTGGCAGTGGGCCGAAAGCTCTGTCCTTTCAGGTATACATATTAAGTCATTTGCCATTATAATCATATAGTGACAATGATGTTGAAGTTCAAGGGTATCTTAAAGTTAAATTTAAATTTTTTTTGGAAGTAATGCTGCAGCAAATTCATTAGAGTCCCTATAAACAAAATGTGATCAAGACACTTATAAGAAGTAGGACCCTCATGACTTTGAAAAAAGTAATACGGGACTCAACCAATTAATGGTGAAGCGTTTGAAAAGCTATTGTCACTGTTGCGAAATGCAGGAATATGTGATAGCATACACGAGTTGATTTATATCAACGGGTTTACAAGCAGAGGATGCGCCTCTCGCCTGCCGACGAAGCAAGTTGTCAGGTCTACCCGGAAAGAGATTTCCAATGGGCTTGGCGCGTTTTGTGCCGGGCCCATTTTAATTTGAGCAAGATCTACACTCAGGAGGTGTAACGCCATAGCAAACAGGGACGACGAGCCCCGCGTGAATTCCGACATTCGGGCAACAGAGATTCTTCTCATCGATGAAGCAAATGCCAAGCGAGGCGTAATAAGCACTAAAGAAGCGCTGGCAATGGCAGAAGCGGCTGAACTTGATCTGGTGGAGGTAGCCCCTCAGGCGACCCCGCCGGTATGCAGGATAATGGATTACGGAAAGTTCCGTTTCCAGCAGCAGAAGCGTGACAAGGACGCCCGTAAGAAACAGAAGAATCAGGTAGTTAAAGAAATTAAGATGCGGCCAAAGATCGACCAGCATGACTACGATTTCAAGGTGAAGGCAATAAAGACGTTTCTTCAGGCCGGTCATCGCGTAAAGGTCTCCATCTTCTTCAGAGGAAGAGAGATGGCATTCCTTGACCGCGGCAGAGATGTCCTAAACAAGGTCATGGCTGCGATAGTCGATTTCGGCAAAATGGAGATGGAGCCAAGGATGGAAGGCTCATACATGAGGATAATGATAGCCCCTGCCATTCAGTTGGAGGCAGCGAAGAAACCCTCAGCTCCGAAGGAAGGCGCTCCGGCTGCTGAAAAGAAAGCAAAGAAAGAAGCAGCCCCGAAAACAGCTGATGCTGCGCCTGTTAAAGAGGCCAAAGAACCTAAAGAGGTAAAGGAACCAAAAGAGGCCAAGGAAAATTCAGACAGCGAGTAGTTTTACATTCGTTACTTCTGATAAAAACAATAATGCGTGATAGTCTCTTTTATACAGAGATATAACAGCAAGAGGAGGAACAATTCAATGCCCAAGATGAAAACCCACTCCGCTACAAAAAAGCGTTTTAAGATAACCGGAACCGGCAAGGTAGCCTTCAAGAAGAGCGGACGTTCGCACCTTCTTTCTTCGAAGAACGCCAAAAGGCGCCGTTCTCTGAGGAGACAGGGTATACTTCCCGCAGCGGTAGAAGGTCATATCAAGAAAGTTCTGCCCTACGCATGAGGCCGGGGCTCTTTTAACGAGAAATAATACTGAGGAGTGACATTAAATGCGAGTAAAGGGATCAAGTGCAAGCCGCAATAAACTTAAAAAACTATACAGCATCACAAAGGGATTCTGGGGACGCAAAAAGAACGTATACCGCAGGGC
>JAAYHA010000294.1 GCA_012727545.1 Synergistaceae bacterium
CGATTATGAGTGATCGCAAGAAATTTTTATGGATTGCAGGGTTTTTCCTGGTTTTCTACTTTCTCCCGGAAGGAAATGAGCGTGTTGCGGCAGGGCTGACTGAATCAATAGCAATGATGTCCGATTATGCCAGGGAGCACGTGCTTCTATGCCTTATCCCGGCATTCTTCATTGCGGGTGCAATTTCAGTATTCATAAGCCAGCAGTCCGTAATGAAATATCTTGGTGCGAGGGCTGAAAAATGGATAGCCTACTCCGTGGCCTCTGTTTCAGGCACTGTCCTTGCCGTCTGCTCATGCACAGTCCTCCCTCTCTTTGCGGGTATCTACAAAAGAGGTGCGGGACTTGGTCCTGCGACCGCATTTTTATACTCCGGGCCTGCAATAAATGTCCTTGCGATAGTACTTACAGCCCGTGTTCTCGGGCTTGAACTGGGAATAGCCAGAGCAATAGGTGCTGTTATCTTCAGTGTTGTAATAGGGTTACTGATGGCTGCCATATTTGGAAAAGAAGAAGCGGCCAGACAGGAAGAATTTGCTCAGTTCCCGGAAGAGGAGAGTGGAAGGCCTCTTTGGAAGACAGTTACATACATGGCAGGCATGGTGGTATTTCTTGTTTTTGCAAACTGGGCCGCCCCGAAGACGCCGAATTCCTACTGGGAAACGATATACAGCATGAAATGGATACTTGCCGGAGCAGGCCTGACTGTAACAGTGCTCACTTCTCTCACGTGGTTCAACAAAGAAGAGAGAGGGGAATGGTTCAGTTCAACATGGGGATACGCACTGCAGGTGGTACCCCTGTTGTTTGGCGGAGTCCTGGTCGCAGGGTTCCTTCTCGGCCGCCCCGGGCATGAGGCCCTTATCCCGAGCAGGTATGTAGCGATGCTGGTAGGGGGCAATTCAGCCGGAGCTAATTTCTTTGCCTCGATAGCAGGAGCCTTCATGTACTTTGCTACCCTGACAGAGGTGCCAATATTGCAGGGCCTTATCGGAGCAGGGATGGGCAAAGGCCCGGCTTTGGCACTCCTTCTTGCGGGTCCGGCTCTGTCATTGCCGAGCATGCTTGTCATAAACAGTATCCTAGGGCCTAAAAAAACAGCTACATATGTAGCGCTTGTGGTAGCCCTGTCGACAGTTGCGGGAATGATCTTTGGCATGATAGCTTCCTGAAAATAAGATTTATAGCTATCATATACACTCAAGTTTGCACGACGGAGGTGTGTTTTTGGATTCTTATCTTCTTTACGGGATAACGATAGTGTTGCTCCTGCTCTCTTTTTTCAAAGACAGAAAAAAGACCCGCATGGCTCTGAAAAAAGGATGGAAGGCTTTTGACAACATACTTCCGCAATTTTTGGTGGTCATCTTGTTTGTTGGTGTCATGCTTGCGGTGCTGGACCCGCAAACCATATCAAGGCTTATTGGGAAAGGTTCAGGCTGGGTCGGTGTGATCCTTGCAGCAACGGTCGGCTCGATAACGCTTATACCCGGTTTTGTAGCTTTCCCTACGGCTGCGCTTATTCTCCAGGCAGGCGCAGGATACATGCAGATCGGCGCTTTTATTTCGACCCTGATGATGGTAGGAGTTGTAACAATACCTGTTGAAATAAAGTACTTTGGGAGGAAGATGACCCTCCTGAGGAATTTTATGGCCTTCCTCTTTTCTTTCTTCGTCGCCTATGTCATTGGAAAGGTGGCCGGCTGACGTGGTCAATTTGATCAAAAGATACAGAAGTTTTCTTGTTGTACTTGTATGTGTCGGCCTGTTGACCGTCTTTAACAGGGGCATTGGAATTAAGGCGCTCTCAATTTCTGCACGATCATTTGTCGAAATGCTCTTCATTATCCCGCCGGTTTTTGTGCTTCTGGGACTTCTTGATGTATGGGTCCCCAGGGAAAGCATGATCAGGTATATGGGAGAGGGTTCGGGGCTTAAAGGGGTCCTGCTTTCCCTGTTCATTGGCTCTGCGGCAGCAGGTCCGCTCTATGCCGCGTTCCCTGTCTCAGCTGTATTCATGAAAAAGGGAGTAAGCTTTTCTAACGTAATGATCTTTATAGGAGCATGGTCAACTACAAAGATCCCGATGGTCCTCTTTGAATTTGAGTCACTTGGTTCTGCGTTTGCTCTCACAAGACTTCTTGTTGATATCCCGGGGATAATAATTATCGCACTGCTGCTTTCAAAGATGGGCGGTAAAGAAGAGATAAAGCAAATATATGATAATGCAGAAAAGATTGATCCCTGTTCATAACAGGATAAGAAGATCCGACCTGTTTGTGATGCAATTATTAAATAACAGTAACCATTTCTCTCCGTTGTCGGTATAATATTGACAACTGCAAATACAATCACAGGGGGAGACGGAAGAATGAATGATCATACCGAACGATCCTTGCTTTTTAAGGCTTTATCTGATCCAAACAGAATAAGGATAGTAGATATGCTTTCGTGCGGCGAGCTCTGTGCCTGTACCATACTTGAGGCTTTCAGCCTCACTCAGCCCACTCTTTCTCATCATATGAAGATCCTTTGCAGATCAGGTCTGGTAGTTCCAAGAAAAGAAGGGAAATGGACCCATTATTCCCTTAACAGGGGAAAATTTTTGGATTTTATTTCCTTTATAGAAAAGATTTCATCTGACGCAGGGAAAGAGCGTATTTATTTCGACACCAAGTGCTGAGGCTCAAATGTCATTTGTAAAAATAGTTTGACCGGGAATCAATTTTCCCTGCCCTTTCTCTATTTTTTGCAGGTAATTTTTTCTTTTAATTCCAATATCTTGCTTTCTATCCTGTTTATTAACTCGATGAAGAATTCATCCTCTTTTCCCGTTGGATCGTCAAGCCCCCAGTCTTCTTCGTACGCGCCTTCGATAGGCGGACATGTCACATTGCAGCCCATCTTGATCACAACGTCAGGGTCCGGGATGTCAAAGATAAGTTTTGAAAACTGGTCTTTTTCCATATCTATGCCGTGGATGCTCTTCATGAGCCGGACCGCGTCCTGATTGATCCTGTCCTTTAGTTCTGTGCCGCCGGAGTAGCTTTCAAATACGTCCGAGGCCAGTTTTTTCCCGAGAGCTTCCGCTATCTGACTTCTGCATGAGTTATGCACGCATACAAAAGCGACCTTTGGCTTGCCGGTACAGTTGAGCATTACTTTATTTTTCCCGTTTTCCATTGCAGACCCTCCCATGTGTTCAGATCTCATTTTTCATTATTGTCTTTAACTCTGTCAGAATTGTAGCATCCTTATGGGAAATTAATTAAATTGACAAACATCTATATGAAGTATATATTAACGTCCGTAATGCAAAATATCAACTCTTCACCTTAGAGAATAACAAAGCCGGTATCAGCGACATAGACATGTGCATGGAATGCGGCGCCTGCTCAATGAATTGTCCTGCCTCGGCAATAACGGTAAGAAAAGGTGTCGGTTGTGCTTACGCGGTACTTATGGGGATGTTTAGCGGGAATAAAGAGGGAGAAGGTCCATCGTGCGGTGGATCGGGCTGCTGCGGATAGTATTGAATGGATAACGAGGGCATGGATCCCAAGTTCAACAGTTAATAGTTCAGCTCCCTTCTTTATGTAACCATTCTGAATGATTTGGATATATAATCTACCGGAACAAAATCAGAAAGGAATGGTGTCCTGATTTGGCACGCAGCCTTGCCCCCATTTTGCTTCTCCTTGTATCAAATGTTTTCATGACTTACGC
>JAAYHA010000295.1 GCA_012727545.1 Synergistaceae bacterium
AATGTCACATACGCACATCTCAGAATCAGCAAGAGCTTCCACGACAGCAAGGCGGACAGGGTGGGCAATGCCTTTAAGTATCGCAACTTTCTGATCCAGAATTGATTTTTTGTCGACCATTGGTCTATTCACCCCTATCTATGTGGCGATTTTACCACATAAACTTTTTTTGTCAAACAAATAGATATATTTCTATGAAGTTTTTCTTGACGCTCTAAATAGCAAGATATAGACTATCATCTATATAAGAAGATCGACCAAAGGCCCGCTCAAGCTGCATTTGAAAAAATGGAGATGAAAAAATGAACACTCTTATGGAAACGGTCAAATATTTTATTTTCATTACCACAGAACTTACAGTACTTTTTCTCGGAATAAGCACCCTGGTTGCTTTGATGCTTATGTATGTGCCCCAGGAGAAGATCAAAAGATACATGTCCGGGAAGGGAATATTCGGTAATTTCGTTGGTGCGCTTATCGGATCACTGACACCATTTTGCGCATGTTCTACTATCCCTTTAACACTGGGGTTTCTCGAAATTGGCATACCTTTCGGAGCTGTAATGTCATTTGTTATCTCATCGCCGCTTATGAACCCGATAATATTGACTATGATGGTGGTTTTGATGGGTATGAAAGCAGCTCTTGTTTATCTTTTTGTAACATTCATCTGTGCAGTTATTTTTGGGGTAATACTGGAGAAGATCGGCGGGGGAAAACTGGTCAAACACGTTCTCATCAAATCAGTAGGTAATGCGGAAAAAGAGGCGATCCCAAATTCTTTCAGGGACAAATTGACCCTGTCGTTTCAAAAAGCGTTGGGTGATTTCAGGGGGGTATTAGTCTATCTTCTCGTTGGTGTCGGTATAGGAGCGGTCATTTACGGCTACTTACCGGGAGATTTTGTTTTAAAATTTGCAGGACCGGATAACCCGCTTGCCATTCCGGTCGCTGCGGCTATCGGAGTTCCTCTTTATATTCGTGCCGAAACTGCAATACCTATCGGGCTGGCACTAATGCAAAAAGGAATGAGTGTCGGGGCTGTTATCGCACTCATTATTGGTGGAGCCGGGATGGCAATTCCTGAAATGAGCATGCTTACATCAATTTTCAGGAAAAAACTTGTTGCCGCCATCGTAGCAGTTATCTTCCTCACTGCAGTCACAGGGGGATTTATTTTTAACGCTATCTCCATATAGAAATAAAACTGAAGCAAAAAATACAAATCAAGGAGGATTGCTTTAATGACTGACGAGAAAAAACCCGGGTTGTTTGCACAACTGTTTGGCAAAGCCGATCAAAAAAAGAAAAAATCATGCTGTTGCTGCGGAGGTTTTGAAATAGAAGAGATCGAAGGACCTGAAAGAAAGAATAAAGAAGACAAAAAAGAGGAGCCGAAGACCCCCTGAAAGAACATCAACAAGCAATAATTTGTACGGACTAAAAGCCTAAGTAAAGCATATAGAGACCAGCCAGAAGGATAATAGCTCCCAGGGCAAGCTTGATGATTGAGCCTGCCTTCCTCTCTTCGATATTCTCGGACAGCTTCTGAGCAAAAGAGAAGGATGTGCCGGCAGCAAGGGCAAGCAGGCCATGCCCGATAGAGTAAAGAATGAGGAGCGAAGCTCCCCATAAGATGCTCCCTTTTCCTGCAACGATGGCAAGAAGTGCAATAAGTACGGGAGTTGAGCAGGGTGAGGAAAATATGCCTCCGAGGATACCGGCTATAAAAGCTCCCAGGTATCCCTTCTTTCTGTTTTTCGACATCAAATAGCTTGAAGGGATTATCTCAAATATCCCCCATGTCTGCAGAGCCATGAGTATCATCAAGGACCCTAGCATCAGATACCACCAAGATGCCGCCCTGATAAAGAACATGCCCGCAGTTGATGCAGCTGTTCCCAAAGCTGTAAAAGTCAGCGCCGATCCAAGGACAAAGACAAGTGAAAGGCGAAAAGCTTTGCGAGTGTCGCTTCCGGCTGTCCCCCCGACGTATCCTATTACCAGAGGAACGCTCGATACCGAGCATGGTGTCAAAGATGTAAGGGCCCCTGCTGCAAATGCAAGAAAGGGCGCAAGCCATACGTTATTTTCTATCAACAGGGATATGCTTTGAAGGATCTCAGTCATATCATCTTATTTCTGACAAAACCTATCGATATATTCGAGATCATCTCAGCAGCAGTTTGATCCGCAGGAACACTTTGATTTTTTCTCTTTGCCGTCAAAGAAAGCTATAATATTTTCCGGCATTGAGTACTCCACGCAGCAGCACTCTTCCTTTGGTGCGAAAACTGCACTGAGAATTGAAGATGCCAGCATTTCTTTCGGAGGGACTTCATAATCTTCTCCCTCGAACTCGAAGACCCTGCATTCGACATCAGTACCGCTGATATCACTGC
>JAAYHA010000296.1 GCA_012727545.1 Synergistaceae bacterium
CTTCTTGACAAAGTTGACATTATGTGGCAAACTACACAAAATTTCAGCGAAAGGGGCGCAACAGATGCTTACATCCCGTGAGTTTAATTTTGCAGGCTTTTATTACTTTTATTGCTTTACACGCAATAAAAGCGATTTGTGCTGCATAAACTCACATACTGAAGGCATATAAAGACGCCGGACTGAAATAACAAGTCAACAGTAAGAGGCCGCACGGGATCGCAACCCGGCGGTCTCTTTTTTATTTTGAAGAAGGGGTGATGTAAATGATCGTCATATTGAAAGAGGGAACTACCGTACAGCAGAGGGAGAGTCTTTGCGACTGGTTCAGGTCGATGGAGCTTGAGGTGCATATTTCGCAGGGGCAGTATAAGACGATAATTGGCTTGATCGGGGATACCACCAAGGTAGATATAAACCTTGTCGAAAGCCTTAACATGATCGAGTCGGTCAAAAGGATCACTGAACCTTTCAAAAACGCCAACAGAAAATTCCACACAGATGATTCTGTTGTGGATATCAACGGTTTCAAGATCGGAGGAGGTAACTTTCAGGTCATTGCCGGTCCGTGTTCGGTCGAGTCCCGCGAGCAGATAATCGCAGTAGCGGAATCTGTGAAAGCATCAGGAGCGAACCTCCTGCGCGGCGGAGCATTCAAGCCCCGCACCTCCCCTTATGACTTCCAGGGACTTAAGGGCGAAGGGCTGGAGCTCCTGTTCGAAGCGAGAAAACGAACAGGCATGCCTATAGTTACCGAGATCATGAACGTCAGGGATATCGAGTTGTTTGAGGATGTAGATGTGATACAGGTAGGCGCGCGAAATATGCAGAATTTTGACCTTCTCAAGGAGCTTGGGTTGACAAAGAAGCCGATCCTTCTCAAGAGGGGGCTCGCCAACACACTTAAGGAACTGCTGATGAGTGCAGAATATGTTATGTCCGGCGGCAACGAAAAGATAATCCTGTGTGAACGAGGCATAAGGACATACGAGACCTTCACAAGAAACACGCTGGACCTCTCCGCAGTCCCTGCGCTCCACGAACTGACTCATTTGCCTGTAGTTGTTGATCCAAGCCATGCGACCGGTCTTGCAAGAATGGTAGAGCCTATGGCGATGGCGGCTGTTGCAGCCGGAGCAGACGGTCTTATGATCGAGGTCCACAACGACCCTCAGCATGCCCTTTGTGACGGTGCCCAGTCACTGACGCCGGAACAGTTTGAGTCTCTCGTCAAAAAGGTAAACAAAATAAGGGAGGCGGTCATATCATGAAGATAGGTATAGTTGGTCTTGGTCTTATCGGCGGATCCCTTGCCAAAGCCTACAAAAAAAATTCGGACCACGTGATCCTCGGATATGATAAGGCTCCCTCCGTGGTCGAATTTGCACGAATTTACGGAGCGGTCGATTCTGCTATGGACAAAAACAACATAGGTGAGTGCGAAGCTCTGCTGATCGCTATCAACCCAAAGGATACAGTGGAATTTCTCAATGAGCATGCCTCGCTGATATCTCCAAAGACCCTGGTGATAGACTGCTGCGGAACAAAGCGGATAGTATGCGGTGAGGGCTTCAGGCTTGCAAAGGAACACGGATTCATATTCATAGGAGGTCACCCCATGGCTGGTACCCACAAGTCAGGCTTTGCCAACAGCAGTGAGGACCTCTTTACGGGCGCACCTATGGTGCTCGTTCCGCATGTATTTGACGACATACAGCTTCTTGAGAGGGCAAAAAAGGTGTTGGAGCCGATAGGGTTCGGATTCCTACACGTAACGACCGCTGAAAAGCATGACAACATAGTCTCTTTCACCTCACAGCTCGCCCATGTCGTTTCAAACGCATATATCAAGAGTCCGACCGCGAGGGAACACAAGGGAGTCTCAGCAGGGAGCTACAAAGACCTCACACGGGTGGCGTGGCTCGATCCGGGCATGTGGGCAGACCTCTTCATAAACAATAAAGACAACCTGCTAAGAGAACTTGATTTTTTGATCTCCTCCCTGTCCAAATACAGGGATGCGCTTGATGATGAAGACTTTCCGGCCCTTCGCGATCTTCTCTTAGAGGGCAAGAAGGCCAAGGAAGAGGTCGATGGACAGTGAGGAAGGTTACCGTTGATACAGGAAGAAAGAGATATCCGATACATATAGGAGCTGGTCTTTCATGTAATACAGGGAGGCTCGCCTCAGAGTTGACCGGACCGACCAAGGCTGCACTAATAACTGACGACAAGGTGGACCGCCTCTGGTCTGAGCGGATCACAGTGTCTCTCAAAAGTGCAGGCTTCGTTGTATCCCGGCATGTGATCCCAAACGGTGAGGTTTCCAAGAACATTGAAAATTACATAAAGATACTGGGCTTTCTTTCTGAAAATAAATTTTCCAGGGGCGACACGCTCTTTGCTCTGGGCGGAGGCATGGTGGGTGATATTGCCGGATATGCGGCATCAACTTACCTGCGGGGGATACGCTTTGTCCAGATACCGACGACGCTGCTTGCCATGGTCGATTCTTCGGTCGGGGGAAAGACTGCTGTAAATCTGGACTC
>JAAYHA010000297.1 GCA_012727545.1 Synergistaceae bacterium
ACATGGTCATGAAATTTCTTGCCTCTGTTACGATAGTTATGGCGATCCCTACGATGATAGCAAGCTTCTTCGGGATGAACGTACCCGTTCCCTGGGCATCCCATCCGATGGGGTTCTTTATTGTCGGAATTGTAACGATGGTGCTGACTATTGTTACCATAGTTCTCCTCTGGAAGAAAAAGTTTTTTTAGGTGGGAAGTCATGGTCAAAATCAATATTTGTGGTAAGGTTTGCATATGTTTCCCAATTAAGCATCAATAACATACAGTTTCCTTGAAGGGGGGGACTTCCGATTGAAAATATCAGAAGTTATAAAAAATAAAAAAGTATGGATCATTGCGACAATTTTGATTGCAGCTGTCACTGTGTCAATTTATTATTTTGAGGAACGAACCAAGGACGAACGCGTAAGGGCTTCAGGTACAGTTGAAGTGACGGAGCTGAATCTCTCACCTCTTGCTGGGGGAAGGATCATGGAGCTAAATATTGATGAATCTGACCATGTAAATAAGGGACAGCTGATAGCCCGCATGTCCCTGGACGGAGCGGACCACGATGTTGAGATGGCGGAAGCATCACTGGCTGCTTCCAAAGAACAGCTCCTTGAGCTTCAGAACGGATTCAGAAAAGAGGATATTTCCAGGGCAGAGGCTGAATATGCACTCAGGAAGACGCAGTATGAGCAGGCTGTGAAGGATCATGAACGTTTCAAAGAACTCGCTGCTGATGGAGTAGTCCCTGTGAGGGAAGCCGAGTTGTACGAAGAAAGCGCAAAATTAAAAAGGAACAGTATGAAAATGGCTGCAGAGACACTCTCAATGCTGAGAACAGGCATGAGGCCCGAGCAGATAGAGGCAGCAAAGGCAAACGTAAAAAGAGCCGAGGCCGCATTACTCAAAACAAAGATTCTGGTCAGCTACAAAGATTTTTATTCGCCTGCTGCAGGAGTGATCCTTACCAAGAATTACGAGGTCGGAGATGTAGTAAGTCCCGGTGCACCTATAGCAACTCTCGGAATAATGACAGACTGCTGGGTTAAGCTGTACATACCTTCGACTCAGCTCGGACGCATAAAACTGGGAGGAGAGGCAGAAATATCCGTGGACGCATATCCGGACAAAAAATTCAAAGCCGCTGTGACGGAGATAAACCAGAATGCTGAATATAACCCCAGGCTCTCGCTAACCCAGAGCGAACGTTCAAACATGGTTTTCTGGATAAAGTTATCCGTGAATGATCCGGAAGGTATCCTTAAGCCAGGAATGCCTGCTGATGCTGTTATCCTATGAAAGACGCGGAGCAGGAAATTTGTCTGAGCTACAAAGGGGTAGGGAAGAAATTTAAAAACATCTCCGCCCTTGATGATGTATATCTGGAAGTGTGCAGGGGAGAGATATTTGGATTTATCGGTCCGGACGGAGCTGGCAAGACTACGCTGATAAGGATGGCGATGGGGATAACCAATCCTGACAGAGGGGAATGTACCCTTCTGGGCAGCACCGACAGACGTAAGGCGAGAAAGAATGCCGGATACGTACCCCAGCTTTTTAGTCTATATACAGATATGACAGTAAATGAAAACATTGCCCTTTTTGGTTCCTTGTACGGTACTTCCAGAGAAATTGTGCTTAAAAGAGCAGAAGCGATACTCAAACGGACCGGACTGTGGCCTTTCAGGGAGAGGATGGTCGGAAAGCTTTCCGGAGGCATGAAGCAGAAGCTTGCCCTTGCGTCCGGACTGATGCATACACCGGAAATACTATTTCTGGATGAACCTACAACAGGAGTAGACCCGGTTGCCCGCAGAGAGTTCTGGGCGATGCTTTATGAGCTTAACAAAGAAGGACTGACGATAATCGTTTCAACTCCATATATGGACGAGGCGGAACTATGCACCCGTAAAATGTTTATAGACAATGGGAAAATACTTGATGTGGGTACTTCTGAAGAACTTCTCAGCCGTTTTGACAACAAAATACTTAAACTGGAACTTGATGAAAGGCGTGCCAAGGAGTGGCTTCTGAAATGCGCAAATGTTCGTGACGCGAACTTGTTTGGCAGCAGTTACCACATAGTTGTTGATGATGTCGCGTCGGCAACTCGTGAGATAAGAAAAGAACTTGCCATGAGATATCAGGAGCATCCTGAGCTTTATGAAATAACGCCGAATCTGGAAGATCTTTTTGTCGCCTTTTCAGGAGGTACTGTCTCTTGCCGAAGATAGCTGTAGAAACAAGGGAACTTACAAAAAAATTTGGCGATTTTACAGCAGTAGATCACATAACAATGTCAATAGAAGAGGGCAAGGTATATGGTTTTCTAGGACCGAACGGTTCCGGTAAATCAACGACCATCAGGATGCTTTGTGGTCTTCTGGCACCAACATCCGGAGTAGGTCTTGTCCTTGGTATGGATCTTTCCAAAGAGGGAAGAAAAATAAAAAACCAGGTGGGCTATATGTCTCAGAAATTCAGCCTTTATCCTGATATGACAGTTATTGAAAATTTGGATCTCTACTCCGGCCTATATGGTTTAAAGGGAGCAGAAAAAAAGGAAAGAATAGAGCAGATGATTGCTCTTGCTGGACTTCAGGGAAGAGAGGATGAGCAGACAAGTTTACTCTCCGGCGGGTGGAGGCAGAGACTTGCCCTTGGGTGTGCGATCCTGCACCGCCCCAAAATTCTTTTTCTTGATGAACCGACAAGCGGAGTTGATCCTAAAGCGAGGCGTCTTTTCTGGGATATAATATACAACCTTGCCGCTGATGGAACGACAGTAATGGTGACGACTCACTTTATGGACGAAGCTGAACACTGCGACAAAGTGGCATTCATATACTTCGGAGGCCTGATAGCTGACGATACTCCTGTTGATCTGAAAAAACTTATTCCAGGGAAGCTATACGAAGTGGAATCGGAAAATGGATTTGAACTCCTTGCCAGTATACAGCGGGGAGAAGCCGGGACAGTTATGGACTCTTACTTTTTTGGCAAGAAACTTCATTTGCTTGTTGCTAAAAACATCAGCATAGAAGACGAAAAAATATTCAAAGGATCAGTTGTTAAAGAAATAACTCCATCTATGGAAGATGTTTTTGCGTACCTTGTTAAGAAAGAATCGGGTAAGGAGCTGGATGGCGGAAGGATCTCCGGCACAGGGGAGATCAGGCTGAATGTTGACGTAAGCACTGCAAAAGAGGGATAGGCATGGAATTTGGGAGACTTCGGGCACTTATAGTCAAAGAATTTATTCAGGTGATGAGGGACAGGCTTACCCTTGCAATGCTTATATTCATGCCTGTGGCTCAGCTGCTGATATTTGGTTTTGCAATAAACACGGATGTCAAACATCTTCAGACAGCAGTTTTTGACCAATCGCGAACTCAGGAAAGCCGTGAAATGATACATAGTTTTACTGCCAGCAACTATTTTGACATAAAAATTTATGCTGATAACATCAAAAAAGTAAACAGAGCGGTAGAATCCGGGATGGCTAAAGTAGGAATTATTATCCCGCCAGATTATGCGCAGCGCCTGAAGAGCGGAAGGCAGACGAGCATACAGGTGATAATAGATGCCACTGACAATATGTCGGCATCTTCGGCGCTGGCTGCAGCACAAACACTGGGAATGCTGAAATCACAGGAGATATCTGAAAACAGATTCAGGCGGATGGGATTTGAGATACCTCCACAGGCTGTGGATATGAGGATACGCCCATGGTACAATCCGGATTTTATAACATCATGGTATCTTGTGCCAGGGATAATGGGTCTGCTTCTGACAATAACCCTAATTACCATGATGGCGATGGCCATAGTGAGAGAGAGCGAACAGGGAACGCTGGAACAGCTTCTTGTAACACCCATGCATTCATGGGAACTGCTTCTGAGCAAGATACTCCCATATATCATCGTTGGTTATATTCAGGTTATAGTCTCAATTATAGTTGGTATGTCCATATTCGGGATGCCCTTTTTAGGAAGCAAGATCCTTTTCTTCATCCTGACCTTGTTCTATGTGGTTGCCAACCTCTCGCTCGGTATAATGATTTCGACATTTTCACAAAACCAGATGCAGGCTCTGCAGCTTTCGATATTTTTAATACTGCCGAGTGTACTGCTTTCGGGGTTTGTTTTTCCCACCGAAGCTATGCCCAGTGGTTTTCGCTATCTTGGCGAGTGCATACCGATAACATATTACATCAGGCTTTCACGCCAGATAATACTGAAAGGCGGCGGGTTTGAATATGTTTGGAAAGATACCCTGGCGTTGTTCGTATATATAACAGTGATGTTTTCTTCAAGTATAGTCATGTTTAAAAAACGTTTTGTTCCATGATCCTCAGGAGGCTAAGAAAATGAAAAGGATGTCTCTCTTAATAAAAATCGTATCATCATTTATTATACTTATCTCATTTGCCGGGGTTTCATTCTCTGCAGACTCCTATAGTCTCGAAAAACTGATCCAGAAAGCCTGTGAGGGAAACCCGCTAATATCTGCTGCAGAGGAAAGAGTTTTGCAGGCGGAGGGGGCGCTGCAGGAAGCAGGGGCAAAAATGGGCCCCAAATTTGGCGTTGGTGTTGCCGCTATCTGGCCGAGAGACAGATTCGTACCCATTGAAGGTCTGCCATTGGGTTTTGGGAATGTTTATATAGCAGCTGCTGGTTTTGTGCAAACGATTTACGCGGGAGGATCACTCTGCTCTTCAAAAGAGGCAGCAAAGCTTGCAAGGGATGCAGCTGAAGCAGAGAAGGAAAGGATAACCCAGACTGTAACTAACTCTGTCAGGGTTGCCTATTACAATTGGAAACGAGCATGCGGGAAAGAAAAAGTATCCAAAGAAGCGCTGGTACTTGCCAACGATCATCTGGCTAGGGCAGAAAAGCTTTTTAAGTCGGGACTCATTGCAAAAGGAGACGTTCTTAGGAACAAAGTTGCAGTTGCTGACGCTGAACTGAACCGTATAAGGGCAGACAATGCAGTTGAGATATCCGTCAGCGTACTTGAAAGGGCAGTTGGTTCTCCGCTGGATCTGAAGGAGATAGAAGGAGTAAAAACTGATTTGGATATTGTCCCGTCCATTGAACCGACATCGAATATGGAAGAGCATATTAAGGCGGCTTATGAAAACAGGATGGAGATAAAGATGTACGATCTAATGAGCAGGCGAGCCCTTAAGGTAGCCAGGGCTGCGGAAGGTCAGCTCCTGCCTCAAATAATAGCTGCCGGAGCTGTAATGAATTCTGGGAACGAGTTTTTTCCGAGCGGTAATGAGGAAGTGGTTTTTTCAATGATAGCCCGTTGGACTATTTTTGACAGCGGAGAAACCGCAGCAAAAACAAAACAGGCGAAAGCGCAGGCGAGGGAGCTTATCCATCTTATTGATGACATGAAGAACACGATCAAAATGGAGGTAACTCAGGCAGAACTGAATCTTAAATCATCACACAGCAGACTCCAGGTTGCGGAGCGCCAGGTTGCTGAGTCAGAAGAGGACTATAGAATCGCGGTCAGAAGATACCAGGAACAGGTGGGAACAAACCTGGATATGCTGGACGCCAGATTGGCTCTTACCAACAGCAGGACAGAAGAAGTGGAAGCTTTGTACGATATCTATATTGCAGAGGCGGATCTCCTGTATTCACTGGGTAAATAGGATTAGCAAAGATATGCATTTATGTTTGATAAATGAATGAAGGGAAGAATAAAGTTTATTTTCACGGGAGTTTTTCACATAAAAGGACATTGCGCCTTTTTTCTCTAAGTCAGAAGCATAAATTGTTTTGTTTTGATGTTTTATTCATTCAATTCCGGCAGGAGTAGTCTTTTCCCCCCTTTACTCAAATCA
>JAAYHA010000035.1 GCA_012727545.1 Synergistaceae bacterium
GCGGGCTCAATTTTTTTGACCAATCCGGCAGACTGTCCTGCCATAAGCGAACCCCACATTGTGTCTCCGTCAACAACGGCCAGTCTAAGCTTGCCGGTTCCAAGTTTCTCAAGTTCTTCTGTTGAAGCACCTTTTTTTTCAAGTTCCTCAAACTCCTTTGAGAGCTTGTTCTTCAGTCCTCTCACGGGGTGTCCGGTGGATCTTCCCGTTACAACAGTGGCCCTGTCGTTTGCTTCGATTATCTTTTCTTTATAGTTTAAATGTACGTTGGATTCCGCGGCACATACAAAGCGGGTACCCACCTGGACGCCTTCAGCTCCCAGGGCAAAGGCGGCAGCCATTCCTCTTCCGTCTGCCACTCCGCCTGCAGCTATTACAGGTATTGATACGACGTCGACGACCTGTGGCACCAGGTTTATGGTAGTTATCTCGCCTATGTGTCCGCCGGCCTCGTTACCCTCTGCGACAACAGCGTCTGCACCCTGCCTTGCGACCCTTTCAGCATGTGCAGTCGAAGCTATGACCGGTATAACAGTCGTTCCCAACGGTTTGAGCCTTTCAAGGACCTTGCCGGGCATGCCTGCGCCAGTCGTTACCACCGGCACTCTGTACTGAGCGGCAATTTCGAGCGCGTCATCAGCTGTAGGAGAAAGGAGCATTATATTCATCCCGAAGGGCTTGTCCGTCAATTTCCTTATCTTAAATATCTGCTGTTCCAAAAGTTCGGGAGGCATGCTTGCAGCTGCTATTACACCCAGACCGCCTGCGTTGCTCACTGCGGCTGCAAGGTCAGCATCTGCTACCCATGCCATTCCTCCCTGGATCACAGGATATTTAATTTTTAAAAGTCTGGTTACACGATTGTTTTCAAACATATTGTTTTCTCCTTAGGCTTCGTAAAGCAGTACTCCAAGAGTCATTCCCGCTCCGAAAGCAACAAAGCAGACTTTGTCTCCGTTTTTGATCTTACCGGCCTCCATCGCCTCGTGGAGTGTTATCATAAGCGATGCCGCCGATGTGTTACCATATTCGGGAAGGTTGATCAGCGTTTTTTCCTGCGAGACGTGCAGTCTTTTGAAGACTCCGTCTATTATTCTCGTATTCGCCTGATGGAATATCCAGAAATCTATGTCTTCCGGAGTCACTCCTGATTCTTCGCAGAATCCCTTTATGAATTTCGGCATAACTGTATTTACAAACTTGAAGACCTCATTGCCCTTCATCTTCACGATCGGCATGATGTGATCCTCATCGCTCTCAAGTCTTATCATTTCGTGGCCTGTGCCGTCTGCAAGAAGACGGGTCGAAGTAAATCCTCCCTCTGAATCGGAGACTCCTATTACGCAGGCTCCTGCGCCATCACCGAAGAGGATGCAGGTACCCCTGTCAGTCCAGTCGATAATGTCCCTGAAAACTTCAGCTCCTATTACAAGGACCTTGTCCCAGATCCCGCTGGATATTCCGGAGGCTGCAACTGTGAGTGCAGTCAAACTTCCTGTACATCCTGCCTGGATATCTAACGCTCCCGCGTTGACAGCGCCAAGCCTTCCCTGGACTTTGCATGAAACGCTTGGAAA
>JAAYHA010000298.1 GCA_012727545.1 Synergistaceae bacterium
GCGTTTTCAAGCCCTTCTTTGATGTCTGTTGAAAAGGTCAGTCTGCCTTCATTCATGTTTTTCTTCACGAGATCTTCAAGTCCGGGTTCGTATATGGGTATTATCCCCCGCTTAAGCTCTTCGATCCTTTTTTTGTCGATGTCAACGCAGCAGACATCATTTCCCTTTTCAGCAAAGCAGGTCCCCGTTACGAGACCCACATAGCCGGTGCCTACAAAACAGATCCTCATATCAAAAGATCCCCCTCAGCTTTTTATCGTAAGCATCGTAATACCCAGGAGGATAGCTCCGATGCCCATTATCCTCAGCACTGTGATTTTTTCTTTAAAAATGAAGAACCCGACGAACAGCAGGATGATATAAACAAGTCCGGACATCATTGGGTATGCAAGAGTAAGGTCCGTCCTCGAGAGCGCCGCTGCCATAAAAAAGAACGAGATACCGAACATCCCTAGCCCGATGATTATCCAGGGGTTGAGAAGGATCTTGAGTATGCCTGTTATAAGTCCGGAAGAGACTATCGATGAGTCGCCTCCGTAAGCATGCTTCATGACAGTACTGCCCAGAGCATTTGTCATTGCTGAGGCGATAAGGAGCAAAAGGCTTATCCTGTCCATATTTATTTCTCCTCCTGTAGTGCGAGAGTGCCCGCCCGTCCGGTCATCGTGCCTATCCTGATGTTTTCTTCCTTGGGGGCCGAGTCTCTTGCGTAGTCCGCCAAAGTATGGAATAGAGCCCCGTTTTCCTTTGCTTTGAGAATGAATTTCTCAAAGACACTTATCTTTGAAAGCCCTTCCATCTCAGCGTGAACTGTGAGGACATTCCACTCTTTGTCCATGCCTTTCAGCCACACATCACCTATGGAATCGTCGTCTATACCCGGAAGTCCCATTATCTCGTCCATAGTAGGAAGTGTAGTGGGGATCTGTACAGGTGAATATGTCCTCCCCCTGAATACAGGTATGAAGGGAGAGTGCCCCCTCGTGTCACTGCAGTATTTAAGTCCTGCTTCTTCCTGGACCTCAAGGCTGACAGGCGATATCTGCCATCCCGGGGCTGCACAGGAGAGAGGCTTACTGCCCGAGAGCTTTTCAAACATTTCTGCGGACCTTTCAAAGAGCGAGAGGAACTCATCTTTTGTTATTCCCGGGAGCTCATCCTGTACATAGACGTGATCCCAGGCGTGCACACCGCAGTCATGCCCTTCATCGGAAGCACGGGCAAAGATATCGGGTGCAGAAGGGACTATCATCGGTGCAGGAAGAAGCGTTCCGTACATCAGAGTTTTGATGCCGTAGGTCGAAGGAGCTTTTGTCCTCATCATTTTGGAGATAAAGCCCTTTCGGAATATCCTTCTGATCGCTTTTCCTGAATTGTCCGGTCCGAAGGAGAAAAATATCGATGCCTTTATCCCATGTTTTTTAAAAAGGTCAAGCATTTGCGGAACACCTTCACGGTATCCCCTCAATGTATCGATGTCGACTTTGATCGCGAGCTTTTTCAATCCAGGTTTTCTCCGTCCGCGTACCAGCTGATCGTTCTGTTCAGAAGGTCACGCATTCCGGTCCGCGGTTTCCATCCAAGGAGAGTCTCCATTTTTTCCACTGATGGCAGTCGGTTCTGCATGTCGTCATATGTCTTTCCGTAATAGGCATCCGCTGATATGATCTCAAGCTCTGCCTTTTCGGCCTTTTCACGGTAGACCGGGAATTTTTTCATCTCGTCGATAAGCATCTCGGCAAGCTCCCTGATGGAGTAATTGTTGCCGGGGTTGCCAATGTTGAATATCTGCCCCTCTGCCTTGTTGTCCTTATTCTCTATTATTGCGGCAAGCCCTTCTATCCCGTCGCCTACCCAGGTGAAGCTCCTTCTCTGCTCGCCGCCGTTGACAAGGGAGATCTTTCCGCTGTTCAGGACGTTATATATCATCTGCGTTACCGAACGGGCCTTGTTTTCACTTGCGTCCCTGAAAGTATCAAGCCTGGGGCCGACCCAGTTGAAAGGCCTGAACAGGCTGAAACTGAGCCCTTCCTCCTGCCCGTATGCGAATATGAGCCTGTCCATCATCTGCTTGCTGCAGCTGTATATCCATCTCATTTTGTTTATC
The DNA here is from genome assembly GCA_012727545.1 of Synergistaceae bacterium. Classification (GTDB taxonomy): domain Bacteria; phylum Synergistota; class Synergistia; order Synergistales; family Synergistaceae; genus Caenicola. The sequence goes on from JAAYHA010000298.1 coordinate 2,108, forward strand.
GGACCAGTGATAAGGGGACTTTCGTCCTCTTTAAGGCTGCTGTCCCCGCTCATGCCGTAGACTTCTGAAGTGGAGGGGAAAATTATTCTTTTTTTATATTTTGAACAGAGCCTTACCATTTTCAGGTTCTGCTCGAAATCAAGTTCAAATGTCCAGATCGGTTTCTGCAGATAATAGGCAGGTTTTGCAATGCCGGCCAGCGGCAATACTATATCTGATGATTCCACCTGCTCTTCGAGCCATTTTCCGTCTTTGAAGATGTCTCCTGCTGTGAATTTGAAATTTGGATGATCCATGAAAGGTCCCAGGTTGTCAGACCTGAGGTCAAAACCCTGGACTGTCCACCTGCTGTCTTTGCAAAGGGCTTCCATCAGGTGAGTGCCTATAAAGCCGTTAACGCCGGTAATAAGTATTTTCTTCATATTTTTATACATCCCTTTCAGGTTCGCCTTCAGGCTGGATCTTCAGGATCCTCAGCAGTCCGTTTCCGGTCCCTACAAGCATTGGCGATTCTGACCTCATTTTGCCCGGCTCATATGTTCCTTCGACCGGGAGAGCTTTCCATATAAAAAACTTTTTGCCTTCCCAGTGCGTAAATGCACCCGGGAAAGGATGTGTAAGCGCTCTTACAAAGTTATATATTTCATCGGCAGATCTGTTCCAGTCAATTTCTCCGTCTTCAGGCCTGCGTCTTCCGAATTTTGTCGCCTTAGACTCATCCTGAGGGTATCTTTTTGCAATCCCTTTTTCAAGTGAGTGAAGTGAGGAGAGCAATATTTCCCGTGAGGCTTCTGTAACCTTCAGAAAAACATCATGAGCGGTGTCCTCAAAATTTATCGGGACAGACTTTTGCGCTATTATGTCTCCTCTGTCGGCAAACTCCGTCATTACGTGTAGGGTAGCCCCGGTTTCTTTTTCTCCGTTTATCACTGCCCAGTTCACGCAGGCGCGCCCCCTGTATTTAGGGAGGAGTGCGCCGTGGATATTGTAAGCCCCAAGCCTGGGTATATCCAGCACCTCTTTTGGTATCATCGCTCTGTAGTAGAATGAAAAGATCAGTTCAGGCCCTATCTGTCTCAAATGATCTGTCTCCATGCTGTCGATCTTTGAAGGAGTTCGGACTTCTATGGAATTATTGAGGGCCGTCTCTTTTACCGAGCGGAACCATATTTCTTCGCCTGGATCGTCCTCGTGGGTATACACAACAACGACATTCGCACCCTCTTTTATAAGGTCATCAAGACAGGCACTTCCGACCTCGCTGTATGCAAATACCGCTATCCTGGGTCTGCTGTTATTCTCCGGCTTCATGCTCAAATATCTTCCTGACAGAGTACCTGGGTCTCCGGCTAACTTCCCGGTAGATCCTGCCGACATACTCTCCTGTAATGCCAAGGCTGAAGAGCGTGATACCGGTAAGCATGAACTGTATCGCCATCAGCGTGAAGAGCCCTTCGGCCTCAGGTCCGATGAATAGACGCCTGAGAAGCATGTAGAGGACCAGAAGTGAAGAGAGCAGGGAGATCAGCATTCCTGCCATCGTAACGAACTGGAGCGGGACTATCGAGAAGCTCGTCATCAGGTCAAAATTGAGCCTTATCAGTTGGAAGAGTCCGTACTTGGACGTACCCATCTCACGCTCTCTGTGAGCCACAGGTATCTCTATCGGGTTGGCGGCGAATTTCTGTCCCAGGGCGGGGATGAAGGTGGTAGATTCCCTGCTGATATTGATTATCTCGACTATCCTTTTGCTGTACCCTCTCAGCATGCAGCCATAGTCTCTGATGTTCAGCCTTGCGATCCTGTTGGTGATCCTGTTGACCATTTTTGATGCAACTTTTCTGAAGAGAGGATCCTGTCTTCCCTTTCTGTATGTCCCTACCAGATCGTGTCCTTCGTCCATTTTAGCCACTATATTTGGGATCTCTTCTGGTGGATTCTGCAGGTCTGCGTCGAGGGTTATAACAATGTCTCCCCGCACATGCTCGAATCCTGCCATTATCGCCATGTGCTGGCCGAAGTTTCCGTTGAGGTCTATCACTCTGACTTCGGGATGTGAAACATATAGGTCGTACAGTATTCCAAGCGTTGAATCCTTGCTCCCGTCGTTTATGAAAATAATTTCGAAGGGCCTGCCCATGTCCGTCATGACAGGGTAAAGGCTCTCGAAGAGCGGGTGGAGCGATTCTTCTTCGTTATAGGCAGGTATTACAATTGATATCTCAGGTTTCATATATCAGCTCTTCTTTCCGCAGACTTCGAAAATGGCCTCGACAACGTCCCTCGCGTCTTTGTCTGTCATTGCAGGGAAGAGTGGCAGCGAAACTATCCTGTCGGAGACGTACTCGGCCTCAGGCAGGCTCCCTCTGTCCAGCCCCGTCGCTTCCTTGTAGCAGGTGAAAAGATGTATTGCCTGATAGTGGAGGGCGGTTCCTATATTTCTCTTTTTCATTTCAGACATGAAATCGTCCCTTGTTATGCCCAGGCTGTCGATATCAATGAAGGGAGTGAAGATGTGCCAGCTGTGTTCATGCTCCCATGGTGCAGGCTTTGGAAGGATCAGTCCCTCTAAGCCTGAGAGCTCTTTCATGTAGAAAGAGACGATCTCTTTTCTTCTTGCGTTGAATGACGCAAGTTCTCTCAGCTGTGAATCTCCTATCGCGGCCTGGATGTCCATCATCGTATATTTAAGGCCCGGGAAGAATATGTCGTAGTTGGCACTTCCCTTTGCTGCATATCTGTTCCAGGCCCCCTTTGACATTCCGTTTTGCCTCAGGACGGCTGCTTTTTCAGCCATTTCTTCGTCTCCGGTGCATATCATGCCGCCTTCGCCCGTAGTTATGTTTTTTGTGGGGTGAAAGCTGAATACTGAAGCCCTGCGTTTTCCCCTGTCTGCACCGATCATTCTGCCTTTGTAGGATGCCCCCAGTGCATGTGCGGCATCTTCGATCACTGCCAGGCCGTATTTGTCTGCTATTGCTTCTATCCTGTCCATGTCGCACGGCATCCCGGCGAAATGTACAGGTATTATCGCTTTTGTATTTTTAGTAACGGCCTTTTCAATATTGTCGGGGTCGATGTTGAGTGTGTTCCTGTCGATGTCAGCAAGTACAGGTTTTGCTCCGACGAACATTATCGTGTTCACGGTAGCCGCGAACGTCATCGGTGTTGTTATGA
>JAAYHA010000299.1 GCA_012727545.1 Synergistaceae bacterium
AACATTACACCAAACGTAAAGCCTTCATCAACAACTACTCCGGGGCAGCTCCCGATCCTTGGCTCTGATTCAACAATGCCTGTAAACATAGTCGACCCTACTATGAAAATGCTTGACGCCGGATTAAGGGCCATGGAGTCGGACAATAAAGGTAAGATCCTTGCCAATCCATCTGTGGTCGCGCTTGACGGACAGAAAGCCTCAATCAAACTGACCCATAACTATCTGTACCAGTCAGGACTTGACGAAAGCGGCAATCCTGAGTTCACCGAGCAGGAGACGGGCCCGACCCTGGATATAACACCAACTATAGGAAGAGACGGTTTTGTAACGCTTAAGCTGAAGATATCAACAGGTGAGATAGTTCAGTTCAGGGACAGCGGCATTTCAGAAGTGCCCGAAACAACAAAGCGCGAAGTAGACACTCAGATAAGAGTCAGGAACGGTGAGCTTTTTGTAATCGGAGGATTATATCAAGAGAACAAGACCAAAGGCGTGACAAGAGTCCCGATCCTTGGATATATCCCGCTGATCGGAGAGCTCTTCAAGAGCAAGACGGACAAGCACTCCAAGTCTGAGATGGCCTTTATCGTAATGCCGCATATATTGGATGTGCCTACAGGATCAGCGGAGATCTTTGATATGCCCGCCAAAAGCCTGATACAGTAATTTTTATTTTACTTTGCATAAAACTATAAACCTCTTTCAGGATGGGGGAGAATCATGAAACCAATTAGGACACTAAAGCTTGGAGAACTTCTTGTTAATGCGGGGGCAATTTCACCTGCCAATTTACAGGCAGCGCTCGGGGAGCAGAAGGTCTCGCACATGCGGCTTGGAGAGGTCCTCATCAAAAATGGTTACCTGACTGAGATGCACCTTGCCGAGGCGCTGAGCGCGCAGCTTGGGATCCCCTTTATCTCACTGGTAAAAGAGAGGCCCAACCAAAACGCCCTCTCAATGATCCCTGAAAACGTTGCCGCAAGGCTTAACGTCATACCGCTCTCCCTCACATACGACGGCAGGATCACTGTGGCTATGTCCGATCCGATGGACACTCTCGCAATAGATGAGATAAACATGCTCACCAACAGGGAAGTTGACATCAGGATCGCTACCGCAAGCGACATAAACAAGGCTCTCTCGTCATACTACAGGGTCCAGTCCAGCGTGGAAGATGCTGTGCAGGATGTAATGAAGCAGACAGCGAATATTTCCGGCTCAACACAGATAATGTCGCAGATGGCGCCTCAAGACATTGCTACCGTCAACACGGACGATGCGCCTGTTGTTCGCCTCGTAAACAGCATTTTGGAACAGTCTGTCAAAGAGAAGGCGTCTGACATTCACATCGAGCCGTCTGATTCAACTACAAGCGTAAGGATGAGGATAGACGGAATGCTTTTCCTTACGACTGAGATCCCAAAAAATCTGCACATGCCGCTGATAGCAAGGATAAAGATCCTGGCGGGAATGGATATAGCTGAAAAGAGGCGGCCTCAGGACGGAAGGATACTCATTAAGGTAAGCGGAAAAAAGATGGATATGCGTGTATCGACTCTTCCGTCAATTTTTGGTGAAAAAGCTGTTCTGCGACTCCTTGACCAGGACAATGAACACATTGGCATAGAAAAACTGGGATTCGAGCATGACCAGGCAGAAAAACTGAAACAGGTGGTAACTGCTCCCCACGGAATTATCCTGGTCACAGGACCCACGGGAAGCGGAAAATCAACGACCCTTTATTCACTCCTTGAACTGATCAACAAACCGGAGGTCAACATTATCACAATTGAAGATCCTGTTGAATATACGATAGCCGGGATAACTCAGATCCAGGTAAACGAGAAGATAGATGTCACTTTCGGAAGTGCACTGCGTTCCATATTGAGGCAGGACCCCGACAAGCTGATGGTCGGTGAAATAAGAGACCAGGAAACGGCACATCTGGCTGTCAGGGTGGCTTTGACAGGGCACCTTGTCTTGAGCACACTTCATACAAATGATGCTCCTGCTTCGATAAACAGGCTGGTCGATATGGGAGTACCGAACTTCTTAATAGCCTCATCGCTGAGATGTATTGTTGCGCAGCGTCTTGTAAGGAAGCTCTGCAATAATTGCAAAAAAGAGATCGAAGTGACAGAAGAGATGTCCGCGGACATCAACATCCCCGCCGGGACAAAAATTTTCAGCCCCGTAGGATGTGCCTCGTGCCGTTTTACAGGCCACAGCGGCAGGACGGTCATAGCTGAACTGATGGTTATAGATCCGAACCTGAGAGAGCTGATAAACAACGCCAGACCTCAGCAGGAGATCAAGGACTACGCTGTCAAAAACGGCATGTCCACGCTGAGGGATGTTGCAATGAAAAAAGTGCTTGACGGCACGATCAGTGTAGAAGAGATGCTTATCACAACTATGTTCGATTAATCGGAGGCTGCAGACTTTGCCAATTTTTGACATCAACAACCTTCTGCTTGACGGAGTAATGAGCAGTGCAAGCGACATACATATCTGTGCAGGAGCAAAACCTGCACTTAGGATCAACGGCACCCTTGTCAGACGACCATATGCTGAACCGATCACGAAAGAAGACATGGATAACGTGATCAACACGCTTCTCTCTCCGGAACAGCTTGCAAGGTTCAACGAAGAGAGGGAGTTCGATTTCAGCTTCAACTTCTCCAGCGGAGCTGATTTTAGACAGCGATTCAGGGGAAATTTCTCTTTTGAAAGGGGCAACCCTGTTCTCGCACTTAGGATAATCACACCGATCATCAGGACGGTCAAACAGCTTATGCTGCCGGAAGAAGTCAGAAACATCTCCCACAAAAACAATGGCCTGTTTATAGTTACCGGACCTACCGGGTCGGGAAAATCAACAACGCTTGCGGCTATGATCCAGGAGATAAACCTGACACGCCAGACGCACATAATCACGATCGAGGATCCAATAGAATACATATACAATTCTGCTGAATCAATGATCCACCAACGTGAGGTAGGAAGTGACACAAAAAGTTTTTCTGAGGCGCTGCGGCGTGCAATGAGACAGGACCCCGATGTAATAATGATCGGAGAGCTTAGGGACCTTGAGACCATTTCTGCGGCAGTAACGGCAGCAGAGACAGGACACCTTGTCCTGACCACACTGCACACGCCTGATGCTCCTCAAAGCATAGACAGGATAATAGACGTATTTCCCTCGGGCCAGCAGCAGCAGATAAGGATACAGTTGTCATCGATCCTTATCGGCATACTCTCCCAACAGCTTGTTCCCCTGGTTACGGAAACAGGCAGGATGGTCGCTACAGAGCTTCTGATAGCAAACAACGCCGTTAAGAACTACATAAGAGAGGCCAAGACCTCTCAGATCAAAAACGCAATACAGACAGGGTCGGCTCTTGGGATGCACACCATGGATCAGGATCTTGCACGAATGTACAGAGAAGGTCTCATAAGCAGAAAAAATGCTATAGCTTATGCCTATGACTTAAAAGACCTTGAAAGATTCATGGGGGATTGAGATCCCGAAAGGGAATAACGCTTACGGGAACGCTGGCGGCCTGTTTTATTGCCGTTATTGTTATTGGTGTTTTTGTTTGCCTCTTTCGGTCCAGCGTAATGCTGGTCAAATCATCATATGAGATACTTGAAGTGGAGAGGGCTAAGCATGACGCCCTCTCTCTCCTTTCTTCTGGCAGTATTCCCCAACAAACAAACTTTAATAATGTACATATAAACGTTGACAGTGCTTCAAATGACAGCAGCATTATCCTTTTGATCGAGAAAGATGGCATCCGTCAAACAATAGGATCTTTTCTAATATGGCCAAATGAGAGGCCGTAAGCAAAAGGCTTTCTCTCTTATAGAGTTAGTTGTCAGCATCGGCATAATGCTGATATTGACCCCTTTCTTCATATCCACGATCAAAATTACTGTTGACAGGTTCGCTGCAGATACCGATCAGTTAAAGGCACATAAACGGATATCAAGAACAGAGTCACTTCTTAAAGCTCCTCTATTCTATTGCGGACTTGGCATGCCGGCTGACGCTCCGGGATATAAGGCGGCTTTCGGCAGTCAGAAGTACGATCCTTTCAGGTGGGATGGACCGATAAGCGTCAAAACAGGACAGAGCGGTTTTGATAACAGCGAATTAAGGGTCTCCTATGCCAGGCCGGGATCTGCCAAGCTTACCAGCATGACTCTGAGTGAAACTCCTGACGGGGTAGTTAAACTTCATAAATTTCCTGATGAGAATGAGATAGGGGATCGTTATACCAACATTTCATCAGATATCAGAAACTGGGTCTTTTTCCCTACTTCCTTTCCGCCTTCGACCCCCTTTTGTGTTACGGGCCTAAGCGGAAAAACTATGTGCGTGAGAAACAATATGGAAAGATCCTTCAGCATTTCCCGTGGGGATAAAGTGCATCATATGAGGGCGATGTGTGTCTATTCTCTTAACGATTGCCTTTACACAAAGGATTTTCGGGCTCCGGGAGCACAGCCGAGGATAAAAGGGATCCTTGACATCAGGTTCGACCTGGACAAAGAAAAAAGGCTCATCAAGGTCTACATCCTTGCAAGAGGCGACAGGTTGTACGATTCATCTGTTGAGATAGAGGGCAGGGAAGAATGGCCTGAAGAATATATTAGGCAGTGGGAAGAAAAAGGATCAAAATATAAGCTCTTTGCATCAAAATCTGTATGGTTCCTGCCTAACCTGATAGGAAGCGATTTAATATGCGAAGAATACATAAACACGACGGAGCAGTTCTGATATCAGTGATCGGTTTTGCTGCTGCCGTCCTTAACGTGCTCCTGATCTATTTTGTCATGGCAACCAGGATCCACGCATCAGTTAATTGGGAGCACCACGTCATGAAAAGGGAAAACGCAGCATTACAGACAGAAGCGGTAGTAAAATGCTGGTTCT
>JAAYHA010000300.1 GCA_012727545.1 Synergistaceae bacterium
TATTCAGGGAGATAAAGGAAAACATTGCATTCTCAATGATATTTTCACAGACCGGAACGCTTCTGAGATCCGGCATGCCGCTTATCCAGGCGCTCAAACTCACAGAACCTCTCGATCCTGTCAGGGGAAGGCTTCAAGTTGTTCAGGACCACATAAAAAAAGGATACAGGTTTTCACAGGGGCTTGAAAAAGAGGGTTCCTTCCCTGAGGAGATAGTCTCTGTGGTAAGGGTCAGTGAAAGCGGGAGAGATCTTCCCGACGGACTCATCCGGCTGGGCAGCAACTGCTGGGATATAGCACAGTCATCGATGCAAAAATACGCCGAGCTTGCTGAGCCCATAATAATTCTTGTAATGGGTTTTCTTGTGGGGTTCGTGGTGATAGCTGTGCTTCTGCCGATATTTGACCTTTCGACACTTGCGACCGGATAAAATTTATCTGAGAGCGCTAAGGGGATCGACCGGGAGATTGTTCTTTCTTACCTCAAAGTGAAGGTGACTGCCTGTCGACCTTCCTGTACTTCCGACATAAGAGATGATTTGACCCGAATAGACCGGATCACCTTTTTGGACAGCAAGTTCGCTGCAGTGTCCGTAAAGGGTCGTGATCCCGTATGCGTGATCGATCACGACAGTTTTGCCGTACCCGCCCATCCAGCCTGAATAGACAACTACGCCATCCATAGCAGATACTATTGCTCTCCCATATGGGGCCACTATATCCAGGCCGGAGTGAAAGCTGCCTGCCGAAGCATAAGAGAGGCTCCTCCAGCCAAAAAGGCTCGAAACTCTTCCCCTGACCGGCCAAACAAGTGCATTGCGCAGCAGGTGCTCTCGTCCGGATGCGATCTTCACCATTCCGCTTTCTGTCTGTATTACTGCGGCATAATTTGCACCCGGCAAAAAGAGCTCTCTGCCCGAAGAGAGCGGCGAACCGGGGCCGATCCCGTTGGCGGCACAGACCTGATCTATCTTCGTACCATAGAGGGAAGAAAGTCTTTCGACGCTTTCATCCTCAGGGATTTTGACAAAGATCCCTTCCCGGTCAGGTATTCGCAACACTGTACCGGGCAAAAGGGTGTTTGTTTTCTCCGGGCTGTTTGATCCGATTATCGTATCCGCGCCAAGACCGAACCTTTCAGCGACTGACCAGAGCGTGTCTCCCTCTTTTACTATGTATGCCGTCACAGAGACGAGCTTTTTTTGCCTTAAAAATCCTGCTTCCCTTTTTTTCACTTCTTTGACGAAGACTGAGGTCTCTTCGATGTGCTCTCTGCCTCTGGGCACATAGATAACGATATCCTTTTCCCTCTCAATTTTCCCGTCAATGCCGTTTATCCGAAGTAGGGCTTCTGCCGTGATATGATGTTTTTTTGCAACAGATCCCACAGATTCGTCCTTCTTTAGTATGAACTCGTCCCAATGTCTGTTGTCACCCATAGTGCAGATCAGCTTATCGGTTATTATTCCGCCGTTTTTGGACAGTGTCTGGTATAGTTCCCTCTCGGGAGGAGTGAGATTAGACATGTTAAGAAGGTCTCTTCCGCCTATTGAGACGACATCCTCACCTGAAGCGCTTCCCGGGA
>JAAYHA010000301.1 GCA_012727545.1 Synergistaceae bacterium
ATCCGTTCTGCATCCAAATCTAACCCAAAATCGTGGGATTGGATTTTAGGATCTGACCCAAAATCAATGAGATGTGATAGAATAGGGCGTCGCATTAAGAAGCAAGTACATAGGCGAAGAGATTTGCTGAATTTTGCAAGTGTTTTGAAGAGAGTCAAGCGAAGGCGTATTAAGATACGTTGAGCGCAGGCGAACGAGAAACACGCAGCAAAAACAGCAAAGGTCGAAGCCTATAGAACATACAGGTTTTTGGTGGTTATAGAGGAGGGGACACAACCGGTCCAATGCCGAACCCGGCAGTTAAGCCCTCCTTCGCCGATGGTACTACGGAGGGTATTCGTGGGAGAGTAGGTCGTCGCCGAGATTAATTTAAGAAAAAAGCTCCGTGCATAAGCACGGGGCTTTTTTCTTGGGAAGCTGCCGGAAGTTCGCCGGCGCGAAGTGCGACAGGAACATGTCGCGGGAAGCGGTGGCGAAGCGATTGTAAGATCGGTCAAACAATCGTCAAACAGTAGTCAAACGGTCGTTAATGCTAAAGAAGCACCACACATCGTCGTACCGGTATGCCTTCGAGCCGGGATCTATAGGTTTTGGTTTTAACAATTGCTTCCCAACCGCTTCCCAATTGCTTCCCGCGGCTCACTTTTAGCCGCACTTCGCCGGCGGACCTTCTTTTCGCTGTCCGCGGGAATTATCCCCCTATAGTCTGTTATTGAGTGAGAAACAATGTTAAAATGTAATACTGTGAGCGGTCAAATATTATACATTACGTCGTGATGGCAGGTGAGAAGCGGATGAATTATCAATACTGGGCCAAGGCTGCCAACGGTAAGACCGTGAGGGGCAGAAAAGCCGCTGATAATGAAGATGAGCTTCTTGAATGGATAAGGGACAAGGGCTGGGTGCCTATCAATGTTGTGAGGACGTATGAGACCGTTGCACGGATCGGGGATTCGTTTGGAAAGAACATCGACTGGAAAGAGGTATTTGACCTATCTCCCAGAGTGAAGCTCAGGGACAAGGCTATCTTCATCAGACAGCTTTCTACAATGATCGCGGCAGGTGTTCCTATAGGCGGGGCACTTCAGATACTGATCGAACAGACAAACCAAAAGAGGCTCAAAAGGATAACAAAGAAGATTTATACGCGGGTAAGCTCCGGTGCTACACTGAGTTCAGCGATAGCTGAGCACCCTAAATTTTTTGACGTGCTCATCTCATCACTAATAAGGTCAGGGGAAGAATCCGGAACCCTGGACGCCACTTTGGCACAGTTGGCAAATTTCATCGAAGATCAGGAAGTCCTTAAGAAAAAAATTATTTCCGCAATGACGTACCCGGCTGTGGTCATAAGTATAGCCGTCTTTGTCCTTGGCATTATGGTGGTCGTTGTCATACCGCAATTCCAAAAGGCATTTTCAAGCATGAACGTTGAACTTCCCAGACTGACCAGGATGATATTCGAATTTGGAACATGGGCACAGGGCAACTGGTACTATGCACTTGCGGCTTTGGGAGTAACTATTCTCCTCCTGAATTTTTTGAGAAAAGTTCCCGGTTTGAGAATATACATTGACACAGCAATACTTAAAGTCCCGGTTTTTGGCGACATTCTTTATAAAGCGGCGCTTTCCAGATCTTTCAGAACTATGTCAGCTTTGCTCAGGTCCGGTGTCCCTGTTTTAAAAGCACTTGAAATGGCAGGGGAGGTTGCATCCAACAGCAAGATAAACAACAACTTTCTTCTGATGAGAGATGCTGCGGCAATGGGAGCTCCAATGAACATTGTCATTAAAGAGAGAAAACTTTTTCCTCCCATGATCGCCCACATGATCGCAGTCGGGGAAGAGACAGGACGTACGGATGAAATGCTGCAGAAGATATCTGACTGGTATGACAACGAGCTGTCAGAGAAGATCAAGCGCCTAAGTTCCGTCCTTGAACCTATCATGGTCGTCCTTGTCGGCATAATCGTAGGATTTATGGTACTTGCCATATTCCTGCCGATAATATCTGCGATACAGCAGTTCATGTAATTGATAAAATTATGCTCTGACAGTTAAAATAATTAACACCTCTTTTTATCACAGGCATGTTGTGGCCCCTCTTTTAAAAGCGTATAATGCTTAAAAATGGACTTGTAAATTAAAATCATTATTTAATGTGGCGATTTGGTCTTGACAAATTCAACTCAAGGTGAAAAAATGTGTAGTCAGGACAAAAATAATTTTAGTCTTATCAAGAGTTTAGCTTTCATTTTGATTTTGTTTTACTTCTTTTTCCGTCTTTTTTAGATTGATAAATTTAAATATTAAGGGGGGAATCAAAAGAACCGACCTTTCAGTTAAAATTAAAGGGGAACCGGGGGCGCCCGGTTCGGTAGGGTGGGGCAAGCGCAAATTGTTTGTGGATGAAATATAGAAAATTTGAATTTGGATGAGAGAAGGAGATAATTTTATGAAAAAGATGCTTAAGAAAAAGTCAAAGGGTTTCACACTGGTAGAACTTCTGATAGTGATCATCATCATCGGTATCCTTGCCGGAATGATGATGCTCTCAACAGGCGGAGCAACAGCCAA
>JAAYHA010000036.1 GCA_012727545.1 Synergistaceae bacterium
CTTAAGATATTTTTCATTGAAGATCGTGTCCACGTCTATTTTGTCTTTTGAGTGATAGAAAGTCTTGTCTCCGACAAGGTCTATGATCACGTTCGGGTTTATTGTCATCAGCCCTTCAAGAGAGACCTGCGGATAGGATATTTTTTTCTCTGTTACCGCGTTCTCTCCTCCTGCCAGAGCGATCATCTCTCCGTAGAAATTGTTGTTGCCCGCAACGTAGAAAGAGTTGATCTGTTTTTCGGAAAGCTCCCTTGAAACACAGAGAAGTACCTTTGGCTTATTCAGCCCCTTTACCTTCGACGTCACCATTTTTACATCCGCAAGTATCCCGGATACCAGTTTCTGAGCCTTGTCCTGTGCGGAACATATCTTTCCCAGCCTGGTTATGGAATCGCATATCTCATCGATGGTGTTCTGTTTCATGACGATGTAGGGTATCTTAAGCCTGTCCAGCTGGGGGGTGAACTGCATGTGCATATCCTGAAGGAGGAGCAGGTCTGTCTTCATGGCCATGAGCGATTCAAAGTTTAAGGCTGCGAAATCTCCCATCTTAGGTTTTTTATTCGCTTCAGGAGGATAATCACAGAAATTTGTCACACCGATTATGTTGTCTCCCTGTCCAAGAGCAAAGAGGATCTCCGTTCCGACAGGAGTCATCGAGATTATCCTTTTGGGAGAAGCCCAGGCTGTGACCGGCAATATCAGCATTATCAAAAAAATCGGCAAAAAGAGCTTTGATCTCTTCAAGAAAATACCTCTTTTCCATATTTGGCACCAAAAAAAGGAAGCCGAACGGCTTCCTCAATAAATTTACATAATGAGGATGAACAACGCCCGCGCATAACATCCATCATCTTTTCTCGGGTCGCCTGACTTCCCATCAAGGGTAACAGTGGCGGGGCCGCTCCGGATTTGCACCGGATTCCCCCTTAAAAGACGCTTATATTCATTTTTTATCAATGAGCTGAGCTTCGAAAACGGGAACCGTGCATATTTTCTCACTCTTGTGCCTGCATCATGTGCGCATATTCTATCATAAGAGGCACCGATTGTTTTAATTCTTCATAAACGGGTATCTTTATTACACAGCCATAAACATCACATCAAACGGCACGGGCCGCTGTTTATTCGCAGTCTGAAACCACGACATTTTCGGTTAAGTACCGGCTTGACAAACTTGGGATATAAGGTAGAATGTTTTCCCGTGAATACTGCCTTGTGCAGGTCCATGTGAGTGGTAGGATGGCCGAGTGGTCAAAGGCAACAGACTGTAAATCTGTCGGCGAGAGCCTACGCTGGTTCAAATCCAGCTCCTACCACCATTATTTTGCCCAAAATGCCCTTACCGCATTATTGGTTGCCGCCTTAGCTCAGTAGGTAGAGCACATCCATGGTAAGGATGGGGTCCCCGGTCCGAGTCCGGGAGGCGGCTCCAGTGATAATACAAGCTCCGCAGGGATCCTGCGGAGCTTTTTTGTTGCCCTGTCTGGAAATACATATGGCAAAGTTTGCCCTTTTAAAGTTCTCCCTTACGATGCATCGTATCGACAGCCTATGACTCATTCTCATAATTCTCCGCAAAAAGCACAAAAGTTGCATAAAGTTTGCTTTTTTGCTAAATTGATGTATTCTTGTAACTAACATTTTTGAAATGAAATTACATGGATCAGCAATACCGTCTATGTCTAGGTATTTGATTATATTTAACTTAATAAGTAAATATTAACAAAAAGTAATTAATGTTTTTATTAACACAATAAGTTAATAATTATCTTGACGGAGGACCGTGATGAAGGTATACTGCTCTACGAACACACTGCTCAAAGCCTGTTTGAATACCATTGAAGGCAATAAAAAATGGGGAAAGGCAATTGCAGATAAAGTCAGATTGCGCATAACAGAATTTGAAGCGGCATCTTCTCTTGGAGACATAAGTAAACTGCCCCCGGCAAGATGTCACGAACTTTCCAACAACAGAGCGGGACAGCTAAGCGTAGTCCTAAATAGAAATATGAGGCTGATTTTTATGCCAAAGCATGACCCTGTCCCGACACTGCCAAGCGGAGGCCTGGATTGGAGCAGGGTAACAGAAATTCTCATCCTGGAGGTGATAGATTATCATGGCTGATAAAAAAATATTTTATGGGGAATCTGATTATGCCGTTCCACCCGGAGAAACTCTCAAAGAACTCCTTGAATATTACCATATGACACAGAAAGACCTGGCCGCGAGGCTTGGGATGACCTGTAAAACCGTAAACGAGATCATTAAGGGAAAGGCACCGGTCTCACCCAAAACTGCTCTGGCTTTGGAGAATATTTTCGAGCCTGAAGCTGCCTATTGGTTAAATTTGGAGGCCAATTACCAGGCAAAGCTTGCCAGGATAATAGAAAAAAAACAGATAACAAAAGAGACGGAACATTTGGATAAATATTCCTGCTATGCTGAAATGGCAAAGTATGGATGGGTCCCTGCAACAAGAAAAAAAGAAGAAAAAGTTGTTAATCTCAGAAATTTTTTTAATGTAGGGTCCTTAGAATATTTTCCTGACCTCCCATACGCGTCGAATTTTCGTCATGCCTTGATCGCTGATCCATCTGTAATTGCTCTTGCGGCATGGTTACAACAGGGTGAAAATATTTGTCGGCGGATCGAAACAAAACCATTTTCATTTAAAACCCTGAAATCAATCATTCCGAAATTAAGAACCCTTACTTTATGTACAGTGGATATTTATAAAAACTTAAGAGACATATGTGCATCTGCTGGGATTGCTGTTACACTGCTGCCTCACCTCAAAGGGACATATGTACATGGCTCGACCAGATGGCTCTCCCCTGAGAAGGTACATATAAACCTCAGTACAAGGGGTGCACATTCAGATATTTTCTGGTTTTCTTTCTTCCATGAAATCGGACATATAATGCTCGGTCACACAAAAAAAAATATCCTGGTCAATTACATATCTCCAGGAGAAAACAATATCAGCATGATCCCAGAGGAAATGCTGATGGAGAAAGAGGCGGATCAATATTCAGCCAATACATTGATCCCGCCTGACGAATACAAATATTTTATCGGCGGCACTTCTGATTTTTCTGACACAAGTGTATCAAAATTTGCAAAAAACATAGAAATCCATCCCGGAATTGTTTGGGGAAGACTTGCAAATGACAGCCATATTTCCTGGAGTACGGCTAATCAAGGTACACGAAGGACAAAACTAATATTCATGCCGGATAGTTAAAAAATTGAAATTTCAGTCTGTATTCCAATCATACAAAAAAATGAAAGCGGCTTCGGGGATGGATCTCCCGAAGCCGCTTATTTGTTAGCTGTCTTTCTTCAAATCACGGAGCTCTTCTTTAATCTCCCGCAATTCTCTCAAAATATCATCACTGTTGCTGAAGCTTCCCGACCGATGGTTTTCGAAGACATTCATCCTGCGATTGAATGTATAAAAGAGGATCCCCATTATTATCAGAAAGAACATCGGCATCATAAACATCCCAAATGGCATTCCGCATCCGTTCCCGGCTGTTCCCCACCACATCTATACCACTCCC
>JAAYHA010000302.1 GCA_012727545.1 Synergistaceae bacterium
GCGGACTGAGGACGCTCATAGTTCCAATGGCTTCCCTCAAAGACTGCCTTGATCTCTGTCCGGACCAGGAAAAGCTCAGAGAGTTTTGCCTGAAAAAAGATTTTGACATCGTCCATGTATATACAGACGACGTGAGTACCGAAAAGGCCGGATACAGGACAAGAGTATTTGCTCCAAAATACGGGTATCTTGAGGACCCTGCGACCGGTTCGGGTAATTCGGCGTTCGGTTACTACTTATTAGATGAGGGACTGTGGGAAGATGATTTTGCGATAGAGCAGGGCCCCTCGCTGAAGGATCCCAATGTCGTGAGGATGAAGAGGTATAAGGAAGGAGATGTAGACAGGATCCTGTTCGGCGGCTCCGGAACCACCAGGATAGAAGGCAGATACCACCTTTGCTGAATCGATTTGATAATACAGGAATGGACCAGGCCCGCTTTTGAAGCGGGCCTTTATTTATCGGCTTGCTGGATCGGCGATCAGCAGCCATCTCAAACTGAGGGACATTATTTTTTTACCTGTAAATGTTGTTCCCAAATATGTGAAAATTAATAATTCAGGCAGGTCATATACAGTGTAATTGCATATGTCGGCAGTTCAAAACATGGTAGAATTACCGGGTACAGGGGTAAAATAGCTAATTCCGTAAGCATATAATGAGGGATCTGCAACTGCAGGGGTGTAATCAATTTTGAGACGAATATCATTTAACAGCAGAATAGGTATTATTTTTGCACTGGCAACAGCAGTTGTCAGTATATTCCTTGTTGTGATCACCCAGTTCAGTTTTCTTGGTGAGCTTGTTGTTGATCAGGTAAGCGGTGCTGTGCGCGATGAACTCAATGTTGAAATTCAGATGCCTCCTCTTACGGGTAACCCGATAATGGGTTTCAAGGGAGACAAAGTTTCGCTTGTCCGCTCCGGCGACGATCTTCTTACTATCGACAATATCGAAATAAACCTCTCTTTGCTGAGCCTCCTGAAAAACTCACCGCGTGTTTCGACCCTTGTGATCGAGGGACTGGACACAGATTATGATTCACTTCTCAAGATGCTCCCTGAAAAAAAAGAGGGTCAGGGCCCCAAAGATATTCCCATAGATAAAATAATGCTGAACAATGTAAAAGTCTCTTCGAAATGGGGACTCCTCGAACTTGAGGACAGCTCACTGGAACTCCGTGGTCTTGAATGGCTGGCTCCGGCCTTGAAAGGAAAATTCAAAAATATCCCATTTTCGATATACGGCATAGCGAAAAAAGAATCCGGGAGCTGGGTACTTGACGGTTTTTCAGCCAAGCTGGACGAAGGTTCGGCGAAGATATCAGGTAAGGTATGGCCGGTACCGGATCTCAAAGCTGATGTCACAAATGCGAACATACAAAAGATCGCTTCAATATTCCCAAATATTTCAAAGTATGGAGTAATTGGGACGTTGTCCGCAAGCATGGAAATAAAAGGCGAGGGAAAAGACATCTTCACGACAGGGGAAGGTGTTTTAAATAAGGCTGTGATCGCTAAAATACCCTTTGAAGATGTCTCGGCAAAATGGAAATACGAAGAGGGAGTCCTAGGCATAACTTTGGATGAGAGCAAGGTCTTCGGATCATCGCTTGCCGGAACGATGAAGATGGATACCAGAACTCCCGGGAAATACCTTGAACTTAAAGTTGCGGCAAAAAATCTCCGCTTTGCTGACTGGACAGACAAAATAGAGCACGAGATCTCAGAGAATGTGTCGATGCTTAAAGGCAGCATCACAGCATTGGAAGCTGATCTGAAAGGGCCGCTCAATGCGTTGGTAGGAAAGATCGAGATCGCCCCTTCAAACGTGGGATACAATAAGATGAAATTCACGGCGTTGAAGGGAAATGCAGTTTTTGACGGTAAACCTTCGGGCAGGGTAGATCTTACCGCCCTTAACGAAGGCAGGGAAATAAGACTTTCGGGAACGATCAGCTTTGCAGAGGGAGTGCCTGTGGACCTGAAGCTGGATGCGAAGTCGCTTAAGCTGGAAGAACTCAGCAAGGCTGTAGAAGATCTGGAACAATATGATATTAAGGGTGCAGCTGATGTCTCTGCTTCTGTAAAGGGTGAGATCAGCAATATGAAGGTCAGGGCTGACATTTCCTCGCAATCTGTTGAGATCAAAGGGATAGGAAAAATAACGAGAGTCAAGGCGTCGCCGGAATACGACATTTCCGACGGTTCCTTTGTCCTCAGAAATACTTCCCTTTTCTGGAACGGGGCTAATATATCCGCTTCAGGCAGCATGGATCAAACAGATGCTACACCGATACTTTCTTTCAGCGGAGCGATAAAGAACGCCTCATTAACCAAATTCCACGACACACTTGAGTTCTTAAAGACGATGGATATATCGGGAGATGCTTCAGGATCATGGTCTCTCAGGGGCAAAGCCGATTCACCCGAATTGATCTTAAAAGTCAGGGCCGCAAAGGCCAGGTTTAGCGGTCTTAAGGTAGATAAATTTTACACAGAGATGACCTACTCATCCGGCGAACTGGACTTCAGCAGGATGGAAGCAAGGACCGGGCAAGGAAGCGCTGACCTAAAATGCAAGGTTATCCTGCCTGTTGCAAGCCAGAACGGAAGAGCCCCGTCTCCGCTTAAGTGGGATGTTAAGGGCAAGGTCAAAGAGGTGGATCTTTCAGTCCTCAATGACCTCTTCAATGCGGGGCAGGACATGGACGGGCTATGTTCCGGTGAACTCAGGATAGCCGATGACGGCAGCGGCCTTAAATGGAGCGCGGACATGCGTTCGGATGGTGTCAGATGGCATCAGTTCAGGTCTGAAGAAGCACAGGCGATGATCAAAGGGGACAGCGCCGGGGTAGAGATCGACGATGCCACCGTTAAGTTCCTGAAAGGAAAACATCAGATCAAAGGAAATATTACTCCTTCAGAAGAGGGAAAACCTTTTTCAGAATCCGCACTGGACCTGACCATATCATCTGAAAACATAAACATGTACGAACTGCTCAGAAGACATCTGCCGGTAGTAAGAGGAGTTCAGGGTCTTATCAAAAGCAGCATAAAAGTCTCCGGTACACTGGGTGTACCCCTTTATAAGGGCAGAGGTACCTTTGAGCCTTTCAGATATCGCGGATTCTTGCTGCCAATGCTAGATGTCGCGTTTGAAGGCAGCTTTACAGATGTGAATATCTCTGAAGCAAAGGCAAGGCTTGAAAAAGGTGATCTCACAGCAAAAGGCAGAGTTTTTCTTCAAAACGGAAAGTGGAACGGAACCCTTGACACCAACGGAGTAGGAATAGACTTAAGACAGATAGGCGCCTATCTTCCTGAACAGTTCAGGGAAAGGCTTGGCGGAAATGTCAACTTTAAATTTTCCGGCAGCGGAGAGGTCGAAAACTTTAGCGGCGAGGGATCTTTCTCCTCAGAAAGAATGAGGTTCCTGGGGATAAGGATCAGAAACGTAAACGCACCTTTTTACATTTCAGACGGCTACGCGGTAATGGAAGATGTAAAGGCTGAGACAAACGGAGGAACTGTCTCAGGAGGACTTGCCATGGACATAGAAAAGAGCTCCTGGGGAGGCAACCTCACAGTCATGAGCGCCGATGTTGCACCTATGCTGAAGCAGGCCTTTCCCTCTCTGCCCGGATCCATCTCTGGAAAAGGAGATCTTAAGATCCGGGCAGGCGGAGATACGGGAAGGATGAGTACCGTAAAAGCTGCCGGAGTCATCTTCATGAGAGACGGGGAAATTTCAGGCTTCGAAGCAGTAGAAGCATCAAAAAAATATACAAAGGGAAAGCCTTTGCTTTTTAAAACGCTTCAGAGTGCATTTACCTTTGATGAAGGATACCTGACTATACTTCCCGGAAGCCAGGCAGTCGCACCTCAGGGAGATCCGGTATACCGCTATGTCATGCTTGACGGACTGGTAAATAATAAAAAAGAGATGAGCCTCTTCGCAATGGGAAAGGTCAATATACAGGCATTGAACGCTCTGCTCGGTGCTCTTCAGGGTATCATCAACGTAGGCATGGAATATACCGGTGAGATCGACAGAAGCGCATTGCTCCAAAACTTCCTGGGAGGGGTCCTCTCAGGATTTACAAGGACAGATTTCCGTTTTGTTACGATGAATATCAACGGAACGATGGGATCACCCCAATTCAGCAATGTCAAGGTAGATAAGTCTGAACATATGACAAGTCCGAGAAATCTGATACCAAAATCCGCCAGTGACCCGAATGAAAAGGATTATTCAAGCAGGGATACTGTCTTCAGGCTGAAATTTGAAATACCCGTCGGACCCGGAGTAAGCTATACCAACGGCAACAATATCGGAGGACAGATCATAGAGCAGACGCTCGGAAATATACTGCAGGGGATAGATTTTGGAAACTGACGGATAC
Organism: Synergistaceae bacterium; assembly: GCA_012727545.1. Classification (GTDB taxonomy): domain Bacteria; phylum Synergistota; class Synergistia; order Synergistales; family Synergistaceae; genus Caenicola. Next base: position 4,406 of record JAAYHA010000302.1, read on the forward strand.
GGCATCTTCAAATCTGAGATAACGCTTATCCTCGGAGGAGCAAGAAGCGGGAAAAGTACCTTTGCCGAGAAGCTTGCGATGGATACTGATGCCTCTGTTACCTACCTTGCTGCCGCAGATGCGCAGGACAGTGAAATGAGAGAGCGCATCGCGATCCACAAAAAAAGAAGGCCGGCCGGGTGGAATACATTCGAAGGCGATCCTTACGAGATATGTCAGGCGACGAAAAAGATCAGAGGGGTGCTTTTGCTTGACTGCCTCACACTCTGGCTGACACGCCTCTTCCTTGAGGGTGATGCTTCCGAGGAAGCTTCTGAAAAAGAATGGCAGGCCAGGGAGACCCAGATAAGGTCTATGACTGAAGATCTCTGTTCTATCCCTCCGGAGGGCACCCATCTAATAATAGTCAGCAACGAAGTTGGGTTTGGCCTTGTCCCATCTTACAAGATGGGCAGGCGTTTCAGGGACATGCAGGGAAGGATGAACCAACTCTGCGCATCAAAGGCAGACAGAGCCGCACTTATTGTTGCAGGTTACCCTCTATGGTTAAAAGGCGGTATGGAGGATCATTGTTGGAAATGATAAAAAATGGATTTCAGGATCATCTGAGCAGATTTACTGAAGAGATAAAAAGCGACAAATTCGGTTTTGACCTAAGGGACCGCTTCGTTGTGGCATGGACCCTCTTTTCCAGGGTACCTATGCCCAAAAAATGGTGGCCCGTGGAAATGCCCTCCGGCAATAGGACACTCTCTCTGGCTCCTCTGGCGGGAGGTTTGCTTGGGCTGCTTACAGGACTTGTGATCGGCATCTCCGACTTGCTTGGGATCGGGGCCCCCGGATCGCTCTGGATAGGTGTCTTCTTTTATGCAGCTGCCGGTTGGTCACTTCATCTGGATGGTTGGGGGGACCTGTGGGACGGAGTAGGTTCAGGCAAAGAGGGCGAAGAAATGCGTTCGGTCATGAAGGACAGCAGGATCGGAGCCTATGGCGTGACAGGCCTTATACTGGCTTTCGGACTTTGGACTTCAATGCTTGGTTCAGTTGAGAACACAGAGGTTCTTGCGGCCTGCTCTGTTGCTGCCGCTTCAGGAAGGTTTGCTTCATGCTCCGCCGCCTACAAAGGTATATATCCATGGGAGAGCGGAATGGGAAAAGGCTGGGTCGATACATATAAAGGCTATGATCTTTTTACTGCGGCAGTATCTTTGCTGATTTTTATGCCCTTTGCCCCTGTCAGGTGGATCATTTCAGCCGCCGCCGCCCTCATGATAGGTTTTGGAATGGCCGGCTGGATGAATTCAAAGCTGGGCGGAGTCAACGGGGATGTGCTTGGTGCTACGGCTGTAGCAGCGGAGATCTTTTCCCTTGCGGTATTTGCGATATGAGCATCTTCTGCCCAAAACTGATAGCCGTTGATATGGACGGCACGATCTTAAACAGTTCCAGCGAGCTTTCGGCGAGGACAAAGAAAGCCCTTAGATCAGCAATTTCATGCGGGGTACCTGTTGTTGTTGCGACAGGGCGGATGTATCCTTCAGCCCTGCCTGTGATAAAAGAGATAGGTATAAATTCACCGTGTATTTTCTATAACGGCGCGGTAGTCCGCGAACCGGTATCCGGCGAGATACTTCTTGAAAAGGGCCTCGGAAAAGAACTGACTGCCGAGGTAGTCTCCTTTTACAGGAAAGAGGGCTGGTACATTCAGATATACAGCGATGACAGGCTTTATGTAAAAGACAGGAACGACCCAAGGAGCAGGTTCTACGAAACGATATCAAAAATACTTCCTGTATCGCTTGGGGAAGACTTCTGGGATTTTAAGGCCGATTCAACTAAACTTCTTGGCATAGCGCTTGACGAGAGTAATTTTGCCCTTATGGCAGAGAAGACAAAGGCCTTTTTTAAGGGAAGGGTCTACACGGCAACATCCTGGGGAGCTTTTGTTGAAATAACGCATCCTAATGTCAACAAGGCCAAAGGGCTTGCAATTGTCGCAGAAAAGCTTGGTGTTGATCCGAAGGATGTGCTGGCTATAGGCGATGGTGTCAACGACACTGAGATGATCAGATGGGCGGGACAGGGAGTAGCCATGGGCAATGCACCTGATCAGGTAAAAGCTGCGGCAGATGAGACAGCTCCAGACAATGACAGTGACGGGGCGGCAATTATTATTGAAAGATACCTGTGTCGGAGGAATCATTGATGAGAGATTATTTTGCACAGATAAGGCCAACTATGACTTTTGAGATATTCCCGCCGAAGGGCTCGGGAGACCTCGCGTCGATATTTGCTACCGTTGATGCCCTTGCAAGTCTGGCTCCGGACCTAATAAGCGTGACATACGGAGCAGGCGGCACAAGCCGCGAAAATACAGTTGAAATAGCTTCTCAGATTCAGAACAGCTATGCCATCCCTGCCCTTGCGCACCTGACCTGCGCAGGGAACTCAAAAGAAGAGTTGGATCCTGTCCTCAGGACACTTTCAGAGAACGGGGTCAAAAATATACTTGCTCTCAGGGGAGACATTGCCGAAGGGGAGAAACTTAAAGATTTCAGGTATGCCTCAGATCTTATCAGCTACATCAAATCAAGATATGATTTCAGGATATTTGCTGCCTGTTATCCGGAAAAACATATAGAGGCATATTCGATGGAGGATGATCTTCGCTGTCTGAAGGAAAAAGCGGACTGTGGGGTCGATGTGCTCATTTCACAGCTCTTTTTTGACAATGAACTCTTTTACAGATTCAGGGATCAGGCAAAGTCGATAGGAATAGATACTCCGATAGTGGCCGGCATAATGCCGATAACCTCATCTTCACAGATAAGCCGTATGGTATCGATGTGCGGCGCGACTGTCCCCGAAAAGGTCCAGAAAATAATCAGGGCCTTCGGCCACAACAGCATGGCCATGAAAGAGGCCGGCATAGCATATGCAACAGCGCAGATAGTGGACCTTCTTGCAACAGGGGTGGACGGCATCCACCTATATACCATGAATCAGCCCGACATTGCGAAGAGGATATCAGAAAACATACGGGGCATCCTGTATTCTCTGAGAGTAAAGCGTGGCTGAAAATTATAATGATCAGTCAATAAAAGAAGCAGCAGCATTGCTTGGCATCCCTGAAGAAAAAATGACTGCGGAGATCCAGGGCAGGATAGGTGAGCTCTATCGAAGGATACGGGAAGCATCGGTGCCCAGGTCAGTATTTGCTGTTTTCGATATAGAGGCACATGATGCCGAGGTCCTTTTTGAGGATTCTTTTTCCATTCGTGGCAGAGATCTTGCAAATATCTGCAGGGATTGTAAAAAAGCGGCACTTTTGGCAACTACTCTAGGAAGCGGGACGGATATGCTGCTGAGAAGATCACAAACCGAAGATATGTCAGATGCCGTGATCCTTGATGCATGCGCCTCAGCTGAAATAGAGAGGGTGACCGATCTGGCTGAAAGCGATATCATAAGGTCGTTATCCCCGGAAGAGCACCTAACGATGCGCTTCAGCCCCGGATACGGAGATGTCCCTCTTGAAGATTCGAAGAAGATAATTTCGGCACTCAGCGCGGACAGAAGGATAGGTCTCAAACTTACGGGAGCAGACATGCTTGTGCCCATGAAATCAGTGACAGCAGTTATAGGAATATCAGATAGAATAACCGGCCGGAACAAAGACTGCACTTTGTGCTTCATGAGAGAAAGCTGTACATATAAAAAACGAGGTGGCTCCTGTGGCATTCAGAATAAATGAACATGAAACCATAATTTTTGACGGGGCGATGGGTACCATGCTTCAGAAACGGGGACTTAAAAGAGGAGGGATCCCTGAGTTATTGAATCTTACCGCACCGGATATTATCAGGTCTATACATGATGAATATTTTGACGCAGGATGCGATGTCGTATCGGCAAATACTTTCGGTGCCAACAGGTACAAGGCAGAAAAGGCCGGCCGGTCCCTCTCGGAGCTGGTATCTTCTGCTGTCGAGATCGCAAAGAAAGCCACTTCATGCAGGAAGGGAAAGTATGCCGCACTGGACATCGGCCCCTGTGGCCGTGTGCTGCAGCCTACGGGAGACCTTCCCTTTGAAGAGGCAGTTGAGATATTTTCCGAGATAGTAAGAGCCGGTGCCGGGGCTGGGGCAGATCTCATACTTCTGGAGACCTTTACTGACCTCTATGAGCTGAAGGCAGCTCTTATTGCGGTGAAGGAAAACTCGGACCTTCCTGTGCTTGCTACTATGAGTTTTGAGGAAAACGGCACATCCTTCTTTGGAGCCACTGTCGAATCGATGGTGCTCACCCTGCAGGCTCTCGGCGCAGATGCGCTGGGGGTCAACTGTTCTCTTGGTCCCAGGCAGCTTGTCCCGATAGTTGAGAGGCTTCTTCTTTCAAGCAGCATTCCCGTTATGGTCCAGCCAAACGCCGGACTCCCCATCTTTGAAAATGGAGAAGCACGATATGACGTCACCACTGAAGAGTTTGCCGATCACATCAAAAAATTCGCAGAGGACGGGGCTCTCATAGTAGGTGGATGCTGCGGTACAGACCCTGACTACATGAGGCTTGTAAAAGAAAGGCTGAAGGGTGTAACTTCACGCAGGCATAGACCTCCCCTCAGAACGGGAGTATGTTCCCCCTCAAGATCGGTCTTCTTCGGGGAGGATCCCCTCATAATCGGGGAACGTCTGAACCCTACCGGCAAAAAGACTTTGCAGGCAGCATTGCGCGCAAAGGACATGGATCATGTTTTGAAAGAGGCGATCCGCCAGCAGGAACAGGGAGCCCATATCCTTGATGTGAACATGGGGCTTCCAGACATAGATGAACCCGAGATGCTCAAAAAAGCCGTCATAGAGATCCAGTCTGTAGTTGATCTCCCCCTGCAGCTTGATTCTTCTGACCCCAATGCCCTTGAGAAGGCTGCGAGGGTCTACAATGGCAAACCTCTGATCAACTCAGTCAACGGAAAAAAAGAGTCACTGGAAAAAATACTTCCCATCGTAAAAAAATATGGAGCTGCGGTCCTGGGGCTGACTCTGGACGATGAGGGAATACCCTCTTCTGCCGAAGGCAGGCTTAGGATAGCGCGAAACATCATGGAAGAGGCGCAGAAGATAGGCATCCCTAAAGAGGATGTTCTGATCGACTGCCTCGTAATGACTGTCTCCGCGCAGCAGGAGCAGGCAGCAGAGACCCTCAGGGCAGTAAGGATGGTCCGGGAAGAGCTGGGGCTGAAAACCGTGCTTGGTGTAAGCAATGTATCATTCGGGCTGCCTTCACGTCCGATAATTAACAGGACCATGCTTACTATGGCGCTTATGCAGGGTCTTGATGCTCCCATAATGAATCCCGGAGACGAAGGCATGAGAGAGGCCATTGCCGCATTCAGGGTGTTGATGGGCAAAGACCCCCAGGCTTCAGGATTTATCGCTGAATATTCAGGAACAGATGAAAAAGAGCCTAAAAAAACAGAGACCGTGACAGGTGGATCCTTTAGCCTTCCTCAGGCTATTAAAGGCGGACTGAAGAGAGAAGCGGAAAAAGCCACAGAGGCCCTTCTTTCGAAAATGGGACCGCTGAAAATTATCGAGAGTGAGATCATCCCCTCTCTTGATTCGGTAGGCAAAGAGTACGAATCCCAGACGATCTTCCTTCCGCAGCTGATGAAATCGGCGGAGGCGGCAAAAGCTTCCTTCGAACTGCTCAGGAGGATCATTGCCAAAGAAGGCCAGGCCGGATCCGAAGTGAGAGCAAAGATAGTCATCGCAACAGTTCAAGGTGATATCCATGACATAGGGAAAAATATAGTTAAAGTGATATTGGAAAATTATAATTTCCGGATGATAGACCTGGGGAAAGATGTTCCCCCCGAGAGGATAGTCGAGGCAGTGAAGGAACA
>JAAYHA010000303.1 GCA_012727545.1 Synergistaceae bacterium
TCCTGATACTTTCACTGCCGCTGTATTTTGAGGAGAGTTTTTTGTAAAGCTGAGAATTGTTCCCACAGATAACCACGGTCTGAAGATCCTTTTCTTCCGCAAGGGAGCCTGTTACAGCAACAACAGGGCCGGCGCCTATTCCCCCTCCTGTCACGAGTATTGTCTTCTTGTCCATGTTTAGTCCAAGCCGCTCCCTCGCAGCTTTTTTTGAAATTTGTGAGCTGTATTTTTTGGAAACCGGGATCCCCGTATTGAAAACGTTGCCGATGCCATCCATCCTGTATTGTTCAAGTGCAGCCTCGCTTGCCGTAAATGATGCAGAAAAAACGGGGCTTCTCTGAAAACGGTGAGTTACAAAATCAGTGTTTACGTAGTAGACAGGTATTTTCAGGCGATTTCTTGAAGCAAAGAGCGAGGCTCCGAAGTAATGGGTGAAGACAACTGCCTCTGCCCCTGAAGAGTAGACCAGGTCTTCGATCCTCGGAAGGTAAATGCTGCACAGAAGTGAATGGATATGATCGAAGAGGGATGCCTGAACGGAGGGTTTATCTGACCCCCAGTAAAACCTGCCCCAAACCCAGGGAGCGTGGCGAGCTACAAGCAGATAGCCCTTTGAAACAGTTCCGCGCAGCCATGAAGGCAAGACTTCGAGCACGTCAAGGCACATCGCAGTATTTTCGGAGCTGCTTTCTAAAAACCACTCTTTCAGATTCTCGGCAGCGGCTTTATGTCCCGTTCCCTCTGAGGCGTAAAGAAAGGCTATCGATCTCAAATTTAATTAAGCCCTTTGAACAGGTCCCCAAGTGTTACATTGGGGGCCTCGGTCCTTTCTTTCTCCTGTTTTATTGCAGCCAGTACGGTCTCACGTATCTGATCCTCACTATAGCTGTAGGGAAAATAGAGCGCAGCAGCATCGCCATGGCCACCGCCCCTGATTTTTTTGCCGTCTTTTAGGAGTGTTATTATTTTTCCTGCAAGTCCGTCACGGCTGCGAAGCGAAAGAGCCCAGTCCCCTCCCATCCTCTTTGCCGAAACTGCGGCCAGCTTTGGAGGGTTAGGGTCCCTGTCCAGTATCAGTCCGCAGAAGTCTGAAACGTCCCCGAATTCGAGCAGCCCGTCGCCTACAAAGGAGAGATCATCTCCGGTCCTCAATATCCCGGCCTTTGCCTGCTCGAACCTCTCTTCCTGGATGTCCACAAAATTCTGTGCTGAATCTCTCTCTCCCTTGGTCAAGTCTGCAGAGGGATCTGAGACCAGCCTCATCAGTACTCCCCATGGTCCGCATATTGTCACGAGACCTTGCCAGAGACGGCTTTCAGGAATTTCTCCAAGCCAAAGATCCCTGTCGTTCGTTATTTTTATGAGAGGCTCAATTTCTTCAACGATTTTTTTCGTCCTGTCATCCAGCTTTTGTTCCCTCAGCCATCTCCAATATACCATTGCCGCGCAGTACCCGGTATCGACCACAGCCCATTTCCTGTTGCCGTACCTGTCATAGGTGCTTTTGTGATGGTCAAATACAAAAGGTGGACTGCTTTCGGTGAAAGTCCGGTCAATTTGGTCAACGGTCTGTTCCCGTTGGCAGAAAAGATCGAGAACGGTGAGCTTTTGCA
>JAAYHA010000304.1 GCA_012727545.1 Synergistaceae bacterium
CGCACCTTACAACAGTGTTCTGCAGAGTTATTTCCTCAACTATCCCTCTTTTGTCCGCTATTATCACTTCATCTCCGATACGGACTTTTTTCTGGAAAAGGAGTATCATGCCGCTGAATATATCGCCCGTGTACTTCTGTGCACCGAAACCGACTGCGATGGCAACGGCGCCTCCGAGGAAGGCAAAGGCCGTAAGCGGGATATGGAGGCTCCAGAGGCCGAAAAAGGTCGAAATGATCACGCCTGTGTAGTAGATGAACTTTTGTATTATGAGGCTGCTGTGCCTGCTCATGCTGAGACCGTCAGACGTCCTTTTCCTGAAGGCATATGCAAAATACCTTGTGATGGCTATGCCGAGGAGGAATATCATGAGGCCGAAAGAAAACTTGCCTACTGTTACCGGGTATTCACCCACATGCCAAAGTTCGGTCTCCTTGATCCTTGAAAAGTTGCTTCCCCAGAAGAAGTTCATCTTGTCGTCATTGCCCTGTGTCCCGGTTATGCGCAGCGATTCTTTTCGGAGATCCATGTACTGGCTTCTTATCATACCCAGATCTACAAGATATGAGAGGTATCTTTTTTTTCTGACAGCAAGGTTATCAAGGAACTTGTCCCTGTTCAAAGCGTCGCCTTCGGTGATCAGCGGGCTCTCGCCGCTGAATCTTCTCCTGACTGCCTGTTCCGTCTCCCTGATCGTCTGGATCGCATCAACGCAGAGGGTAATATTTGCATTTATGTCATCGATGTAGTCATTTGTTCTCGCCAAGATAAATTTCTGTCTCGACATATCCAGGTTTCCTTCGAGAAGATCCTGCATACCTCTCCATACCGACCTGAGCGAGGTCAATTTTTCGATGACTTCCAGGATCATCAGTATTTCATCCCTGACCAGCTGTTTCTCGTTTGAGATCCAAAATCTTGTAAACTGAGTCATCTCAGTGGCATCATCGCTGAATTCATTTGCGGGATCTATCTTTTTTTCAAGCATGGAGATAGTGTCGTAAAGGGATGTGGTCTTGTCTAAGACTATTTTGTTCAGGAAGACAAAGTCTTCACTGCTGAACTTGATGTTATTTCTTATGTTATCAAGCATGGGTTTTATGATGGCTATCTTGCCCTCTGTGTCTTTCAGTTCTTTCTCTGCCAGGGAAAGGGTCGTGGTGTAAAGGGTGTTTATTGCGGTACATTCCTCCAGCTTGGCCATTATCTCCCTCATGCGCCAGCTGTTGTTCAGGTTGTTTCCGCTGACCCTTGAGAGCAAGTCGTTCACAAGGCGGAACCTTTTTTCTGCCTCATCCCTCTCCCCATTGTTTCTCAGAATAGCGGCTTTGGCTTTATCTATAAGACGTTTGTACCTGTCTGCTTCGTTCAGGTAGTTTTCAACGTCTTCGAGGAAGTCGAGGTAGAGAAGGAATGAGTACGGAGGTGTTTTTTCTGCCAGCTCTTCGAGCCTGCCCTCTTCAAGTATAAACTGTGAGGGCGCGGTGCCCTGTTTCTGGAGGACATAGATGCTGTGGTACACATGTATGTTGTTTTCAAGCATCATCTCGTAGTTGATGACCTGCGAGACCGGGATGCTGTACTGTCTGGCAAGGCCTTCTTCGAGCCCCTGGATTTTACGGACTTCGGCCTTGAGGGTCTTTATCCTTTCTAACGGCTGTGACTGATAATCTACGATCTCCCTTTTGACATCGGCAAGGGTCTCGGCGTGTGATATTGGCGAAAAAATGAGAAGAAGCAAAAATGCAATAAAAAAAGGTGAAAGGAAAATTGTTGGTCTTACGGCCGTCTTTCTCACGAAAGTTCCCCCTGCAGTTACAGCTTTTGGGTACCACATACAGTGCTATTCTACATTAATTATCCAAAACAGAAAGGGTCAGCCAGAGGATCAAATCATGCTGTCCCTTTCTGTCATATTTTTCAGTTATCCTGGATGTTTATCCGAGAAGGAAACCGGGAAGCAGGGAATCGCTGTCCTGCTGCACAAGCCAGTTGAAGCCTGTGATATTGGCAGCGCCCTTTATGTATGGCTGGACTGCGTCGAAATCACCCACCTTGAGTCCGGGTTCGTAGTGGCCTTCGAAGACAGTTCCCAGGATGCTCTCGTGCAGGAATTTTTCGCCCGGCTTAAGCTCACCCTTTGCGGCAAGAAGTGCCATCTTCGCGCAGGTGCCTGTTCCGCACGGGGATCTGTCAACGTTTTTCGCGCCGAATATGACGCAGTTTCTGGCGTTTTCGCCCTTTTTATGGATACCAAACTCAGCCAGCAGCACCTTGTTGTTTTCAGGGATCAGGGGGTGCTGTACCTTGTGCTGTTTGTTTGCCTCCTCCATTACTTCAAGACCCATCTTTGTGATGGCAGCTGCTTCAGAAGGAACGATCTCAAAGCCGAAATCCTCAGCCTTCAGGATCGCGAAGAAACTTCCCCCGAAGCAGATGTCGAACTTGACGGTTTTGTCTATCGATGGCAAATAGAGGTCAAGATCCCTCGCGAATACAAATGAAGGAACATTCTTCAGGGTCGCAGAGACTGCCTCTCCGTCCTTTACATCTACAGACATTGTCACCATGCCTGCAGGAGTGTCCAACTTAACCTCGGTCGTTGGTTCCGTTACAGTTACCATTCCCAGGTTTACCATTGCCGAAGAGAGCCCGATCGAACCGTGCCCGCACATAGAGACGCTGCCGCCGGAATCGCAGAAAATGACCCCTGTATGAGCTTCAGGGTTTACCGGAGGGACCATTATCGCGCCGAACATGTCAGCATGGCCGCGAGGCTCTGTCATTATGAAACGGCGGAAGTCATTGTGATTGTCACAGAAGTCTTTCCACTTCTCGGACATGGTCTTCCCTTTAAAAATCGGAGCGCCCCCGATTATTATCCTTGTAGGTTCCCCGCAGGTATGGGAATCAACAGCAGCTACCATTTTAGAGATCTTCATTCTGACATCCACCCTTTTATATAAAATCAAATTTGGTTCAGATGCTAACACAATACATTAGTATCTGCAATTTTTGGTCAGAAAATATAATATTTTGAGTGACAAATCAGAACTGCCGACTTAATATTTAGTTGGAACAAATACTC
>JAAYHA010000037.1 GCA_012727545.1 Synergistaceae bacterium
ATGTTGTGACAGCTGTCCACTGCGAAACCCCGAGCGGACTGCTCAATCCCATAGAAGAAATAGCTTCCATGATAAAGGAAAGCGGAGCCCTTTTCTGTGTTGATTTTGTGGCAAGCGCGGGCGGAGCAGATGTGAGAGTCGACGAATGGGGCATAGATCTTGGGCTTCTTGGAAGCCAGAAATGCCTTTCACTCTTGCCGGACCTCTCAGTGCTCACGATGAGTGAGAGAGCCTGGAGGGCAGCTGAAGAGGTAAATTACGCGGGCTATGACGCAGTGCTCCCGTGGAAGAACGCAGAAGTAAGAATGGAAATGCCCTGTACTCACAACTGGCATGCGAATGCTGCAATGAACCTCTCCCTAAGGTCACTGCTCGAAGAGGGACTCGAAAATTCCTTCAGACGGCACAGGGAGGCCGCAGAATACTGCCGTTACAGGATCCTTGCAATGGGACTTGAGCTGTATGCAAAAGACATCAAACTGGCTTCACCTACAGTGACCGCCGTTAAAGTACCTTCCGGATGGACCTGGGAGCAGCTGGACGGATCACTCAGAGAGCATGGGATGGGGGCAGGAGGAAGTTATGGTCTTCTTGCAGGAAAAGTCTTCAGAATAGGACACATGGGATCACAGGCGAACATGGAGCTTGTAAAAAAAGGCATGGATGTTCTTGAAAAAGTGTTGAACAAATAATTTTGTACCTGCTTTTCTTTTGTTTGGTCAGTTAAAAACGGGCGAGAAACAAGCCCGTTTTTATTATTGGAGTCAATTATTTTGATTTCCAATTATTTCTTAAAACCAATATTATGTTTTTTATTTTTGCGTTCTCAATCACCATATCTAGTGTTATACTTAAAAAACCGTTACATATAGTGTCAGGGGGGCTGTTTAATGCGTTGTCCGGTCTGTGGTGCGCTAGAGACAAGGGTAATAGAAACGAGGAGCGCCGATGAGGGCAGAGTCAACCGGAGAAGGCGTGAATGTCCTGAATGCCAGAACCGCTTTACAACTTATGAGAGGCTCGAAGAAAAGAACTACCTTTGGGTCGTGAAAAAAGACGGAAGCAGGGAGGCTTTTGACAGAGGAAAGCTGATGAAGGGGCTCCAGAGAGCTTGTGAAAAACTGGCTGTTTCCCTGGAAAGCATAGAAGAAGCAGCAGCAAACGTTGAGACTAAAGTGCGCGGTGGCGGTCAGGGAGAAGTCCCGACTTCCATTATCGGTGAATACGCTGCGGAAGAACTTAGGAAGATAGACAAAGTCGCATATGTGAGGTTCGCGTCAGTATACAGAGAATTTACAGATATCTCCAGCTTTACCCATGAAATAGCAAAACTACTGGAGGACAAGGAGGCACATCGTAATGGCAAATGACGCATTACATGAATCAGGGTCGATTTTCGGCAAACAGGGGAAAATTTTTGAAAAACAGGGAGAGTCGACAGATCTTGCCTTAATGGTCGATGCCCTGGCACAGGAAGAAAGCTCTCCATGGGATGCCAGCAGGATAAGGGACGCACTGATAATTGAAGCCGGAGTTGACCCTGCTACTGCTGAAGGGATAGCCATCGAGGTCGAAGAGGAACTCCTGAGGTACGGAAGAAGCCATGTCACGACAACGATTATTCGTGAGATGGTAAATGTCAAACTTTTCCAGAGGGGTCTGGAGGCGAAACTCGCTGACCACAGCAGGATCGGTCTGCCTGTTCACGACCTTGAGAAGATGATGCTGACCAAAAATAAAGAGAACAGCAATACAAGCCATAATCCTGAATCCATTAATTTATCAATAGCAGAGATGGTCCTCAAGGAGTACGCTCTTACAAAGGTCTTTACAAAAGACATAGCGGATGCGCACCTTAAGGGAGATATCCATCTCCACGACCTGGGAATGGTCAACCGTCCTTATTGTTCAGGGCAGAGCGTTGCGTATGTTGCCCGTTACGGTCTCAATATTCCTTCGATAACAAGCGTTTCCAACCCGGCGAAGCATGCCGACGTCCTTCTTGCCCACATACTTAAGATGACATCGGTACTGCAAAACCATTTTGCAGGGGCGATAGGATGGGACGCGGTAAATATGTACTTTGCCCCATATCTTGTCGGATGGACATATGAACAGCATAAGCAGCTTGCGCAGCAGCTGATATTTGAATTCAACCAGCTGGCCGGAGGCAGGGGGGGACAGGTGGCATTCACTGACATAAATCTCTATTATGAGATCCCCAACCATTTCAGGGACGTACCGGCAATTGGCCCGGGAGGAAAGTTCACCGGAAAGACATATGCTGATTACGATGCGGAGTCAAAGATGTTTGTAAAAGCGCTTTTTGATGTATATATGAGCGGCGACAGCAGGGGACAGCCCTTCTTCTTCCCGAAACCGCTGCTGCACATTACGGATTATTTCTTTAAGGAACCCGGATGGGAAGAGTTCCTGGATCAGGCCTGTGAACTGTCTTCAGAGAAGGGCAACACTTACTTTGTCTTTGACCGCGGCGGGGTAGCAAAGCTTTCGGAATGCTGCAGGCTTTCTTTCGAGCTTACCCCGGAGGATCTTGACGAGGCAAAACATCCATGGAAGATGCGCTACTGTGCTCTTCAAAACGTCACTTTGAACCTTCCCAGAGCGGCATACAGGTGCAACGGCGACGAAGAGACCCTCTTTGAGATAATTGATGAAGAAATGGAACTCGCCGCGAAAGCCCATCTTCAGAAAAGGGCTTTTATAAAGAGCATCCTTGATCTGGGCCTGCATGGACCCCTTGCAGCACTTTGCGTCTCACATGACGACGAAGGCTATCTCAGGATGAGAAAGGCCAGCCATCTGATAGGGATACTTGGCCTGAACGAAATGGTTGAAGCTGTTACAGGGTGCCAGCTGCACGAGAGCAAACATGCCGAACAGCTTGGGCAAGCGGTCATACAGTATATGGATCTAAAGTGCCAGCAGCTATCGGAAAGACTTGGACTGAAGATCGTCCTTGAGCAGACACCTGCAGAAAGCACAGCGCTTCGTTTTGCTAAACTCGATCTAAGGACCTATCCCGATGTTGCCCGCAAGTATATCAAAGGCAGTTTCGATACAGGCGAAATATACTACACAAACAGTACCCACCTCAACTACAAACTGGTACAGGACCCGATCGACAAAGTAACCAGGGAGGGTGTGCTGCATCCTATGATAAAGGCCGGTGCCATTACCCATGTCTGGATGGGAGAACATAAACCGGATCCCAAGGCTCTTGCTTCGTTCGTCATCAAGACTTTCCGGCATTCAGAAAATGCCCAGGTGGCCTTCAGTCCCGAATTTACCATATGCAACGAGTGCAACCACATTGAGAGAGGGCTTTCTGATTCCTGCTCAAGATGCGGCTCTGCCGATGTTGACGGCATAACCAGAGTGACCGGTTATTTTACACGGACTTCTTCCTGGAATGCAGGCAAAAGAGGAGAGCTAAGGGACAGGGCCAGAGGACCGGTAAAAGCTCCGGCATGACTAGGGCTGATGATATGAAACGTTATACTGCGGGGGGATATCTCCCCGCATCTTTTTTAGACTGGGACGGCCATGTATCCGCAGTAGTCTTTACTTCCGGATGTAATTTCAGATGCCCATGGTGCCATAACAGTGAACTTGTCCTCCGAAATACTGACGTAATTGAAGTCAGTATTATCATAGATGACATCTGCAAAAGGAAAAACTTTCTTGACGGAGTGGTCATAACCGGAGGAGAACCCTGTTTATGGGATGGGCTTTTCGATTTTCTCAGAATGATGAAGGACTTGAATATTAGCGTAAAACTTGACACGAACGGATCAATTCCGGACATACTGGCCAAAGTCCTTGAAAATGAACTGGCAGATCACGTTGCAATGGATGTGAAAGCCCCTCTAAATAAAGTCTCTCTTAAGAGAGTTACAGGTGTTGATGTTGATCCCGAGAAGATAAAGAGAAGCATCGATATCATAAAAAGGTCCGTCCCTTCTTATGAATTCAGGACTACCTTTATAGATGGGCTTCTTTCGATCGAGGATATGAACGAGATAAGAAAAGAACTGGGAGATGACGATCATTGGATAATTCAGGCTTTCCGGCCCGTTAACTGTCTTGATCCCGCATACTGCGCGTTTCCTGCAGCAGATGCCGAGAAGTTGAGGGAGAAATTCCCCGGCATAAAGGTGAGAGGATAATG
>JAAYHA010000038.1 GCA_012727545.1 Synergistaceae bacterium
GAATAAAGGCGGAACTGCCTGTCAAGGAGCTTTGATATGCCTGCAGGTATTACGAGCATGCATATTATCACTATGACCACATACTGTACGAGCATCTGTGTTTTGAGGGAACGCTTCATTTATTTACTCCGATATCCTGTATCCAAAACCGTGAACTGTTTTGATATATCCGTTTTCGTGATCGGGGTCAGAAAGTTTTTTTCTGATGTTTTTGATGTAGCTGTCGATCGAGCGCTCAAAAGCGTCATATTCGTAACCAAGGGCGTAGGTGATAAGTTCGTCTCTTGTCCATGTTTTGTCCTGTCTTGATGCCATCTTTGAAAAGATCATGAATTCATTTTTTGTCAGGGGGATGTACTCTCCGTTTTTTGTGACGGTGAACCTTGTTGAATCAATGACCAAATGCTCTCCAACGGTGATGATCTCTCCGTTCTCAGGATCAAAGGGCGCAGAGCCCCTTATGTTGGCCCTTATGCGCGCCATGAGGACTCTAGGGCTGAAAGGCTTTATGATGTAGTCGTCCGCACCCGCGTCAAGTCCTGCAATGACATCATCTTCACCGCTCTTTGCGGTCACCATTATTATCGGGACAGAAGATGACCTCCTTATCTCCCTGCAGACCGACTCTCCCTGCATCCCAGGGAGCATAAGGTCCAGGATCACAAGTTCGTATGCCCCTTCATTAAACATTTTTAAAGCTTCCAAACCGTCCGCAGCTATGTCTGCTTCATATCCTTCCCGGAGCATATAAGCCTTTTCAACGTCCGCTATGGATTTTTCGTCTTCAACGATCAGGATCTTCACAGCGTCCACCTCCATGATCAATGTACTTTGCCTCTGTCTGTTTTGACAAGTATAAAGCAAAAAAAGACAAAAGGGCGACAATGCTGCCGGGGCCCTTCTAATACGGCCCCGGCAGCAGAATTATGATTGTCTACTGTTGTACAGGGCAGTTTCTGAATCCCTTGCCGAAGCCGCGGCTGTTTTTGAAAGCCTCGGGATTTTTGAGCATTTCTTCCAGGCGGGCATTGTCGCGGTCACTTTTGATCTTCTGGATCTTTGTGTGAAGGTCACGGATCTTTGCCTTGTTCGGGGCCTCTTTCTGAAGTTCTGTTCTTATCTCAGTGTGAAGCTTTCTTATCTCTTCCATCTGTGCTCTGTCTTCAGGAGAGAATTCTCGTCTGGGACCTCTGGCCTGCGCTTTGAACTTTGATGGGTCCTTCAGTATTTCCTCGAAATGAGCTGTCTCGATCTCACGGTTCAGCTTCTGGATCTTTTCGTGGATATCACGAGCCTTGGCTTTGTTTGGGATATCCTTCTGAAGCTCCGCCCTCAGATCGATATTGAGTTTGGCTCTTTCGTCCATCTTTGCTCTGACTTCAGGTGCTGCGTTCTGCCACAGCTGCTGGCCGTAGCCCATCGGCATACCGGCACCCCGACCGTATCTTCCGGCTTTGCCATATCCCGGAGCCGCCATTGCGCTCCCCGCAAATACGAGTACCAATATTGCCGCTGCAATTATTTTCTTTTTCATCTACATCGACCTCCAATTTTATTGTGAGCATCACGGTTTGATGTCCTATGATGCATAGCTTAACAAGTCTGTATGGAGATTTTATGACTTAAATGTGTGGATTTTATGGGAA
>JAAYHA010000305.1 GCA_012727545.1 Synergistaceae bacterium
CTCATTCAGCACCAATATAAAAAGTCCATAAAAAACCGAAGTTATAGCTGAAGAGACTTCTTCGGATCCTATCTCCTGCCTGACTGTCCCCTCCCGCTGTGATCTGATCAGAATATCTTTTATCATTCTCTTCTCTCTGGTTATCTGATCCTTCAAAAGAGAAAATGCATTCGACCTTACATCCTCCGGCCATTCAAAACGCCTTAGCATTATTGCATGGATCTTCATAAACCTGTCGTTCCTGTCAGGCGGCACAAGTTTTTTCCTGTAATATTCACGCAGGTCCGCCAGTGTTTCAGGTGTTCCGAATTTTTCTGTAAACTCACTCTCGGAATCAAGGCATATCTCCTTGATCAATTTGGAAAGCAAGTCGCTTTTATTTTTGAAATGCCAGTAAAGCGCGCCTTTTGTCATCCCGACACGTTCTGCTATCTCACTCAATGTGACCTCTGAAAAACTCTTTTCAGAAAAAACGTCAAGAGCCGCTTCAAGAAGCAGGCTTCTTGTTTTTATTGACTCCTCTTTGGTCTTTCTTGGCAATACATCACTTCCAATTTAAAAATTAGCATAGCGAATTATACATACGCTGAAGTATGTATGTCAACACAAACCAGGGATTTTTTTGATATTTGATAGTTTTAACTTTGAAGGACTGGGGACATGCTTAACTGCTGCCGGCCCTGCGTCTGCTCTTGATGATGGCATCTGCTGAATAGACTGCAAGGGCTGCCCAGATAAAAATAAATGTGGTTATCCTCGATATCAGGATAGGTTCGTTGTAGACAAAGACGCCAAGCATGAAACTAAGCGTTGGAGATATATATTGGACGAAACCTATCGTCGTTAGGGGTACCCTTGATGCACCATAAGCGAAAAGTATGAGAGGGATGGAAGTAAGTATACCTGTACCTGCCAGCAGAATATTTGTCAGGCCGTCATAAGGAAAAGATGCAGCCCCCTCTTTCTGCAGAAGTATTAGAAACGTCAGGGCGACCGGAGTTACGGTGAGGGTTTCAATGAAAAGGGCAATATCGGGTTTGGCCTTGACTGCCTTTTTGAGAACTCCGTACGATCCGAAGGAGATAGCAAGACCAATTGAAACAAGTGGTATTGATCCTACTGAGATCAGTTCCAAACTTACTCCGAGAACCGCAAGGCAAAGTGCGATAGTCTGAATTTTATTTAGTTTTTCTTTAAAAAACATCATCCCGAAGAACATGCTTACAAGAGGGTTGATAAAGTAGCCAAGGCTTGTCTCCAGTATTCTTCCATGGTTAACGGCCCATATGTAGAGGCCCCAGTTGAAAGATATAAGGAATCCCCCTCCTGCAAGCCAGAAGATGTCTTTTTTCCTCTCTTTCAGCATATCCATGAAGATGGTACGGTTTCTGTGTCCAAACATCAGAAGGAAAGTAAATAACGCGGACCATATTACCCGGTGCCCTAATATTTCAAAAGATGAAACGACTTCCAGTGCTTTCCAGTAGACAGGCATCGCTCCCCAGATAAAATAAGCAAAGAAAAGAGCAGCTATTCCCTTCATATTCTGGTCCACCTGATTCAGCATCCCCTGTCATCAATTAGGAAGAAAGGCCTTCCGACTGCACAATTGTACACTATATCCCCGATTTGTGATAAACTAAGCCATTATTCATCTAGTGCTTTCTAAAGGTGGAAGGAAGTATCCGATATGTCTGATAATTCAGGACTATCTGCTCTGGGAGCCCAGCTTCTGACTGAAGCAGAGAACATCTCAGAGGAAATGCGGGATTGGAGAAGGGATTTTCATCAATTCCCCGAACTCGCGTTCGAAGAAAATATAACTGCCTCCAAAATAACAAGGGTACTCGATTCTATCGAGGGCATGGAGGTCATCTCAGGTTTTGCGATCCCAACATCCGTAATCGGGATCTTAGGGAAAGACCTGCCTGGGCCTGCTATTCTTCTGCGCTCTTGTATGGATGCACTTGCTGTTGAAGAAGAGACAGGGCTCCCCTTCTCTTCGTGCATGCCAGGCCTTATGCATGCATGCGGACACGACGCCCATATGGCGTCACTGCTTGGAGCAGCCAAGGTGCTTTCCCTTCACAGAGATGAATTAAAAAGAAAGGTTGTATTCCTTTTCCAGCCTGCGGGGGAAGGAAAAGGCGGGGCCAGGATACTTGTTGAAAACAGGTTCCTTGAAACTTTCAACATCGGAAACGCAGCTTC
>JAAYHA010000306.1 GCA_012727545.1 Synergistaceae bacterium
ATCTGAGTCCCCGCAAATGCACCGGGCTGACCGAGCATGGCAAATGGTGACTTATATGGAGCGAAAGATCCGACTCCGGGAAGCTCCAGAGGAACTTTTCTGCCCAGGGAATTCAGAGTCATATCCATTACGATCCGCTCCTTTCAAAACCATAGAGATCTGCAAGCTCCAAAAGATGACGGGCTCTTGCCACAACAGGGGCATCTACCATTTTGCCGTCAACAGAGATGACACCTTTGCCCTCTTTTTTCGCATTTTCCGCGGCTTCCATTATACGAATCGCTTTTCTGAATTCTTTTGCGTCCGGCATGAAAGCATGGTGTATCGTTTCTATCTGATCGGGATGTATGGCCGCCTTGCCGGTAAATCCAAGGCCCACTATCGATCTGCATTCTTTTAGCAATCCTTCTTTATCACTGATGTCTGCCCACACCGTGTCATATACATCCACACCGGCAGCACGTGCTGCGACTACGACTCTGCTTCTCGCATAAAAAAGTTCCCAGCCCTCTTTAGTTTTCTGGACACCCATATCTGCCGTAAGGTCCTGTCCGCCCAGAGTAAGTGCCTGGACCCGAGGGCATGCGGATGCTATGAAGAATGCGTTCTCGACACCTACTGCTGTTTCGATCATCGCATGTATCCTCACTTTTCCGACAGGGATGGAATTCGCTTTTTCTATCTCTTCAATTCTTTTGTCCGCTGCCAGAACATCTGCGGAACCATTGCATTTCGGGATCCTGATGGCAGCCGGCGAACATGGGATGATCTCCTTCAGGTCGTAATCAAAAAATTCCGTATCCGCTCCGTTTACCCTGACAGTTACAATGAGATCCTTAAAATCATAATCCTTTAAGTAGCAGGCGACCATTTTCCTTGCTGCATCCTTCTCCGTGAGAGCCACTGCATCTTCAAGGTCAAGCAGTATGCTGTCAGCTCCGAAAACAGGAGCATGCTGTATCATACCGGGGGAGTCACCGGGAATATAAAGCATTGAACGGCAGGGCTTCATTCTTTCGCCACTCCCTTTACTGCACGCATGAGAGCTGTTTCAAGTCGCGCCTTTATCGTTATCTCAAGGGCACCCTGATCCTGGATCGATATTTCAGCTCCGCTGAGGCTGTATCTTTTTGAAACGTTCTCAACAAGAGCCATCGTCCTTTCAGCAAAAACTTCGCTGTTTGCCCCTTTATATTCCAGTTTGAGTTTTTCAGCCGGTGACACCGTCACCAGGCAGTCGGATGATTCCAACGTCCCGGCGCTGGCGGTCTTAAGCAATATCAATATGCCCATCACCTTTCATTCTTAGTTGAAGGAGGAGGGGAATTTACCCCTCCTCCATTGATTATATTACCTTATTGAAGTCTTTCGGCTACCGCTCGGAGGAATTCTTCCGTTGTAACTACCTTTTTGTCGTATACATCAGCTATGGATGCAATATCCTTGGTCATTATGCCTGCTTCTATCGTCTCTGTTGAAGCTCTTTCAAGCTTGTCGGCAAAGGATTGGAGTTCCTTGATCCCGTCAAGCTCTCCGCGCTTCCGGAGAGCGCCCGACCATGCGAAGATCGTCGCCATGGGGTTGGTAGATGTCGCTTCACCCTTTAGATATTTGTAATAATGGCGGGTGACTGTGCCATGGGCCGCTTCATATTCGAATACGCCATCCGGGGAGACAAGTACCGATGTCATCATTGCAAGACTTCCGAATGCAGTCGCTACCATGTCTGACATAACATCTCCATCGTAGTTTTTGCAGGCCCAGATGAATCCCCCCTCAGAACGTATCACTCTTGCTACTGCGTCATCGATAAGGGTGTAAAAATATTCTATCCCGCATTTTTCAAAATCCGCCTTGAATTCTGCATCGAATATTTCCTGGAAAATATCCTTAAAGCGGTGGTCATACTTTTTTGAGATGGTGTCCTTGGTTGAAAACCAAAGAGGCTGTTTCGTCGCCAGGGCATATTTAAAGCATGAACGCGCAAAGCTTCTTATTGACCTGTCAAGGTTATGCATACCCATAACGACACCTCCGCCCGTAAAGTCATGGACCAGCTCTTTTTGGGCTTTCAAGGCATCGCCGTCTGCGGGTTCAAATGTCATATAGACCCGCCCCGGAGTATCGATGACCATCTCAACGTCCTTGTAAATATCGCCGTAAGCATGACGTGCGATCGTGATCGGCTTCTTCCATGTTCTTACAGTGGGGCTGATACAGTCCAGAAATATCGGAGACCTGAAGACAGTCCCGTCAAGTATGGCCCTTATCGTTCCATTTGGGCTTTTCAACATCTGTTTAAGTCCATATTCTTCGACCCTCTGCTGGTTGGGCGTTATCGTGGCGCATTTGACCGCTACGCCGTATATTTTTGTCGCCTCAGCGGCCTCTACGGTTATCATGTCGTCGGTTTCATCACGTTTCTTAAGTCCCAGGTCGTAGTATTCTGTTTTCAGGTCTATATAAGGTTCAAGCAGGATCTCTTTTATTTTTCCCCAGATGACCCTGGTCATCTCATCACCGTCCATCTCTACCAACGGTGTCTTCATTCCAATTTTCATATCATTCCCACCCTTCTCTTGCTATTCCTAAATGTATTTGATAACTGCTTTTTTTCTGTTTATTTCACTCTGAAGATCATTCTGCAGCGAGTAATGATTCATGAGGCATCCTGCAAGGATGATCTCCCTGTCCTCCCTGGTGAGGCCCGGCATTTTAAGCGTGATCTCCGTCCTTGAAGCTCCGTGTATCACGACAGCATCGATCTGATCTTGGCCTTCCATGACCGCACTGCGGATCCCGGGTATGAATATCCAGTCTCCTACGGAAAGTTTTTCCCTGTCCTGCCGAGCGATGATAAAGGGTATCATCCCCCAGTTGATGAGATTGCTCCTGTATCTTTTGGTTGCATACTCTTCTGCAATGTTTGCCTGGCCTCCGAGTACTTTCTGAGAAGATGCCGCCTGTTCACGGGCAGAACCGTCCCCCGGTTTTACAGCGAATATCGTGCTGCCTATTCCTGTATTTTTTAGGGGATCGTTTGTTTTAGTCAGTGCAAGCACGGATTTAAGGTCAAACGGTATCTCCCTGGATCCTGCATCAGCCGTCTTCCTGCGCGTGTTTTCAAGTGCCTGGACCGCTTTTGCCCTGCCTACATATCCCGGATCCTTGCGTGAAAGAGCGTATTCAGCCAGTTTCATCGGATTGGAGCGAAGAGATGACGTCTCACCTGACGGAATAAGTTCATCCGTGGTCGTAACAGGATCGGTAATTACCGAGGCTACGCTGAGCATCAGATTTTCTGCCAGGGGATAGACTCTGGGCCACGGACGGATATTAGGACCATATACGAGCTCCCTTTCCGACTGAGGCTTTCCAAATCCGCGATAGACCTTTTTGTCATATATCTCTTTCCGGAATGTATATTCGACTTCATGGAGGAATTCCCCATATTGCTCAGCTGAGGTAAGGATCCCGCCATTCGCAGCAGTAGCCGCTATCGACCTGGCATCCATCAGGGCCACAGAAGCAAGCTGCCCGCCGTCCGGTTTTGAACCCTCCCGATTAGGGAAATTCCTGGTAGTATGCCTGATGCTGAGTCCGTTGTTGGCAGGAGTATCACATGCTCCGAAACATGGACCGCAGAAGGCTGTTCTTACAGTCGCTCCCACAGACATCAGGTCGTAAAGGGTGCCGTTTTCCACAAGCTCCATCTTTATCGGCTGGCTGCCAGGATATACGCTCAGCGAAAACTCGCCTATACCTGATTTGCCTGCCTTAAGTATCTGCGCTGCCGCAACTATGTTGTCCGGTGTTCCCCCGGCACATCCGGCAATTACGCCATGATCGACAAACAGGCGTCCACTGCGGATCTTATCCTTGAGGGATAGAGTAAGATTGGGATTCTCGATCTGCCCTGAGGCTTCTTTCTCTACCTTTTCCAGTATATCCCCGGCATTTTCGTTCAGGTCATCTATCGTATAAACGTTGCTGGGGTGGAAGGGCAGAGCGATCATTGGCTTGACTTTATCAAGATCGATCACTACGGCTCCGTCATACCACGCAGCTTCACCCGGATCAAGCTGCGTGTAATCGGCGGGCCTTCCGTGTATCTCATAATATTTTTTCACATGGCCATCAGTCCTCCATATAGAAGAGAGGCAGGCCGTTTCAGTTGTCATTACATCTATCCCGTTCCGGAACTCCACAGGCAGGCTGCTGACGCCCGGGCCAACGAATTCCAGAACTTTGTTTTTAACAAAACCATCTTTGAAAACCGCCCCAATCAAAGCAAGGGCGACATCCTGCGGACCTACGCCGGGGCGCGGTGAACCTTGTAGATAAACAGCTACGACCTCTGCGCGAGGGAAATCATAAGTATGACTCAAAAGCTGTTTAACAAGCTCCGGTCCTCCCTCACCTATCCCCATCGTTCCGAGCGCACCATACCTTGTATGGCTGTCAGAACCAAGGATCATCCTGCCGCATCCTGTCATCATCTCCCGCACATATGAGTGGATAACAGCCATATGCGGAGGAACAAAATCCCCCCCAAACTTTTTTGCTGCGGAGAGTCCATAGACATGGTCATCCTCGTTTATTGTCCCGCCAACGGCACAAAGGCTGTTATGGCAGTTTGTCAGCACATAGGGTATCGGAAATTTTTTCATGCCGCTGGCTATTGCTGTCTCAATTATTCCCACATAGGTAATGTCATGTGATGCCAGCGCATCAAAATGGATCTTTAATTTTTCACCTGTCTTATCTGCATTGTGCTCCTGCAGGATCCGGCAGGCAATGGTTCCGTTTGAAGCTTTTCTTTTGTCAGGCAGGACACTTCCAATTGGATCAAGGCCTGCGTTTGTCAAGCGGTCGTTTATCTCATCCATGTTGATATTTTCCGCCTCTTCTACCAAGAGGTTTCCGCGGAGCAAATATACTCCTTTTCTGACCAACTTCAGCACTTCCATCCACTCCTTTTTGATTCTTCA
>JAAYHA010000307.1 GCA_012727545.1 Synergistaceae bacterium
AGATGATCGACTGGGATGTTCCTGTCGCACTTGCAACAGACTGCAACCCCGGATCCTGCTTCTGTGAGTCGGTGCCGTTCATATTTGGTCTGGGCGTGATGAACATGAACATGACGATAGAGGAAGCTCTTGTCGCTTCGACACTTAATGCGGCATACGCGGTAAACAGGCAGCATAAGGTAGGAAGCCTTGAACCCGGCAAACAGGCAGATTTCCTTGTCCTTGACGGTGAGACACCCACAACACTGGCCTATCATGTTGGGAGCGCCTCAGTGCTGGAAGTGCACAAACTGGCTGAGCGTGTAGCATAATAAAAACTGTTAAATTATATAAAAATAATGAGTTGGGCCTGAGATAGGCTCGACTCGTTATTTTTTATACATATAAATACCCAATATTTACTATTTGATCGCTGTCCCAATTTTTTGATTTAACTATTGATCCCCATTGATTTCCAACAGATTTGCAATTGACTCCCGCCGATATAATGTACCGGCAGGTCCTTATAACTTTCAGCAGATGAACATGGAGTCTCCGAACGAGAAAAAGCGGTACTTAAGATCCACAGCCTCTTTGTACGCCTCCATTATCCTTTCGTATCCGCCGAAAGCTGAGACAAGCATGAGCAGCGTGCTTTTAGGCAAATGGTAATTGGTTATAAGGGCATCTATGACCCTGAAGTTGAAACCGGGTGTGATGAAAAGTCTTGTGTCCAACATCCCGGACCTGACTTCCCCGTAGTGCATGGCAAAGGATTCAAGGGTCCTTACGACAGTGGTCCCAACCGCGATAACACGCCCTCCGCCAATTTTTGTCTCTGCGATCTTTCGGGCAGTAATATCTGAGACCTCACAAAGTTCGCTGTGCATTATATGTTCAGATAAGTTTTCTGTTTTAACCGGGCGGAAAGTGCCCAATCCGACCTGCAGCGTTACGAAAGCCTCTTCCACGCCCATTACCCTTATCTCTTTCAGGAGTTCCTCAGTAAAATGAAGCCCTGCTGTGGGCGAAGCGACGGAATTTTCCTTTTCCATTCTGGAATATACAGTCTGGTAGCGCTCAGGCTCTGCATGAGAATCGGTTATGTAATGTGGCAGGGGCGTCGTTCCGTATTTGTGTATGATCTCAAAAGGATCTGCATGGGGAGCGAAATAAATATTCCTTACCCCGTCCTCAAGCCTTTCCCCGACTACGATCTCCACATCATCTCCCAGCAGTACAGGCGCTCCCTCTTTAAGCTTTCTCCCCGGTCTTACCAGAGCTGTCCACTTATTAGGTTCAGCAGCCGGGGAGAGGAAAAAGATCTCCACTTCAGCATTGCCATTTTTTTTGATCCCCGGAACACGTGCCGGAAGCACCCTTGTGTCGTTAAGGACAAGCAGGTCACCTTTTTTCAGGTGATCTTTTAAATCCCTGAATATTTTGTGCTCTCTTTCTCCGGAATCTTTATGGAGGACCAGCAATCTGGATGAATCTCTCGGTTCCACAGGATCCTGTGCGATTAGTTCTTTGGGAAGATGGTAATCATATGTCGAAGTCTTAGAGAAATCCGGTCTGATAATATCCAAAATATCCTTCCTCACTGTCCTATTGTTGTTCCGGGGAAATAATATTCGAGTATCTGTCTGAAGCTCCAGCCTCTTTCGGCCATAGTTTTTGCTCCCCACTGGGACATTCCGACCCCGTGTCCGGAACCCCTTCCGAAGATCGTTACGCTTTGACCGTTGGCAGAAGCCATTGAAAGATTCGGTGAGTATCTTATATCCGGTATCACTGTTGTCCCAACTATATCCTCATCAGTCGCCTCAGAGCGCTGTTCGGGCATTGGAAGTCGCCCCTCTGCTCTGGCTATACCTTTTTCTATGAACAGATCGTAATCATTCGGCTTAGAGAGGATCTCCATCAGCTCAAGCGTAGTAAAGACCCTTTTCTTGGTGAGCCAGATCAGCTTCTCTTCCTTATCTTCGGGCATTTCAGACAGGTCGATCTTTTCGGGTAAGGTAGCTGCAGGAGATTTTGTAATTGATTTGTTCGGCATCGTGTAAACAGGCAACGATCCACGTTCTTCGTTAATGTATGGTGAACGGGACCCAAACTCGAACAGAGTGCTTTTTACTTTGCCGGCACCAACAAGCGTCCTGAATGTATGTCCCGAAATTACCTTGGAACCTCCGGTGCCTTTGATCTCAATTCTGAGGATCCTTCCTGATTCATCCCGTTTAAGGGGGGTTATACTACTTACAGCTCCAATATTTATGCCGTTAGCTGTGAGCCTTGAGTTGATAAACGACATGGGAACAACTGTCTCCCAGAGGCTGTTGGGACCGGAATAGGCAAATGGCTCCGCCTTTGGTTTGAGATAAGGGATATCCCCGCCCCATACGTTGCCTGAAGAAGTGACCATCCCTCCGCTGTCAGAGTGGTAATAAACACTTGCAGGGCTTCCCTTCCATCTGAGAATAAGGCCGGAAGTTTCTTCTATTGCCCTGTCTGCTGTCCTCTCCTCACCTGATATTCCTTTATAGACCTGACAGTGATATCCGTCACAGAGGTCATCTTCTCCATGTTTGCCTCCTGCACGTACTGCGAAGGTCCTTGCAAGGATACATTGAGCCTTGACCGCTTCCGTATTCCACTTTGGGTTCATTTCGGCCTTAATGACGCCTCTGAGGTATTGTTCAAGGTCAACAAGGTTGGAGACCTTTAATCCATTGGACGAATTTTTAAATACAAAGCAGCCGCGATAAGCTCTTCCGTTGTACTTCATAGGGGAATCAGAGACTGCTTTTAATGGTGTCCTGAAAATTTTGTTTCCTGCAGATATTTCTCTGTTTCCTCTTTTTTGGATGGTCACAGTTCCGGAAAGGACGGCCTCTTTCCCGTCAGGGTCAGTGAATTTTATCCCTGTCCCGGAAAGTGATCCGCTTGAAGTACCCTGCTCCAGGAGGACAGATACTTCTTTTATCACAGGATATGCCTCAGAAGGAAGAAAAAAAAGAGAAAATAAAAGAATGAAAAAAAAGGGCAGTTTTTTCAATGCTTCCACCTTGAAAAGATGTTTAAGATTATAGTGATTATTACACTTATCAAGAGCATTGTGCCGAATGGGGCAAATACAGTAAGGTTTTTCTTCTGATAAGTTATATCTCCGGGAAGGCTTCCGAAAGGCAGGTTAAAACGGCTTGCCAGCAACAGGACAAATCCTGCGAAAGTTATGACAAGTCCTGCCGCAAGAAGTATTTTGCCTATTTGTTGCATTCCATATCTTCCTCTGACAACAGCTGCATCTGCTGATACTGTACAAAATGCGGTGAAACGGGTATTCCAAGGTAATCCCATGTGTTCCGCGTAGCCTTCCTGCCTCTCGGGGTCCTCTCAAGCAGTCCCTTCTGTATAAGGTAAGGTTCATATATATCTTCTATCGTCTGGGTATCTTCGTTCAGTGCGGCGGCAAGCGTTGAAAGGCCCACGGGGCCTCCGTCGAAAAGTTCGACCAGCGCCATAAGGAATTTTCTGTCGCCTTCGTCAAGTCCTTCTGAATCAACGCCAAGCATGTCCAGTGCAAATTTGGAAAGCTCCCTTTCTACGATTTCCACTTTCTTGACTTCAGCGACGTCTCTTACCCTTTTAAGGAGCCTAAGGGCAACACGTGGAGTTCCCCGTGAACGAAGTCCAATTTCCACAGCTGCCTCATCCGAAACATTTACACCAAGAACTTCCGCTCCTCGTTTTACAATAGCAGTCAGCTCCTCTGGAGAATAAAGGTGCAGCTGTTCAACTATGCCGAATCTTGCCCTTAAGGGTGATGTAAGGAGTCCAAGCCTTGTCGTTGCTCCGATCAGCGTAAATTTAGGAAGAGAGAGTCTTATGCTTCTTGCAAGCGGTCCTTTTCCAACAATTATAGAAAGGGAAAAATCTTCCATTGCGGGATAAAGGATCTCCTCGATGTGAGCAGACATCCTGTGTATCTCGTCAATAAAGAGGACATCGTTGGGCTGGATATTTGAGAGTATAGCAGCCAGGTCTCCTGCCCTTTCAAGAGCAGGTCCTGTTGTCACGCGCAGGTTTCCTTTCATTTCTTTTGCTATTATTCCGGCCAGAGTCGTCTTGCCAAGACCGGGGGGCCCGTAAAAAAGCGTGTGGTCAAGCGGCTCGCATCTCTGAAGCGATGCTGTCATGAAGATCGTCAGTTTATCCTTAAGTCCGCTCTGTCCGATAAATTCATCAAGTGCCTGAGGGCGCAGCGTAAAGACTTCATCCTCTTTATCGTTTTTAATTTTTTCTATGAGTTTGTCGTTGTTATCGATCATAATTTACCCTCATCATTTTTCTTTCAGTTCCTGCGGAGCAGGCTCAGCGATGCTTTAAGGAGAGCTTCTTCTGTCCATGAAGCTTCGTTTCCGGCCTCGGCCCTGGACCTTGATATCGCGCGTACTGCTTCTCCCTGCGAGAAGCCAAGCCCTGTGAGGGCTTCCATAACAAAACTGTCTGATACGTGACCTTTTTGTTCCTGTTCGCCGAAATTTTTGATGTCACTGAATTTTTTTGAGATCTTATTTTTCAGTTCGAAGCATATGCGTTCTGCCCTCTTTGCACCCAGACCGGGGACCGTAAGCATCGAGCTGCTTCCGGATACGATAGCTTGCAGGATCTGGTCTGCATCAAGATGCCGCAGAAGAGTCACAGCCAACTTGCCTCCTACTGTCTTGACCTGAAGGAGTTCCAGAAAAAGCATGCGTTCACGTTCGTCCGAAAAGCCAAAAAGGCTTATTCCGGCATCGCTTACCTGCATGTAGGCGAAACAGAAAAGCTCCTCTGAGAGAGAGGCCTGAGACATGAGAGACCTTGAGGAGAAGACCTCAAGCCCAAATCCGGAGACCTCAAGCGTGATGCTTTCGTCGTTTATTGAGAGTACTTTGCCTCGAAGTGAATTGATCATTTTTAATACCCCTTAAGTATATTTCTGTCGAACGATGACATAGAAAGTCCTGCTATAGCGACCGCCAATGCGTCCGCTGCGTCGTCGGGGGTGGGATTTTTCTCCAGCCCGAGGAGGTTTGCGACCATGCCCTGTACCTGTCCCTTCTCTGCAGCGCCGTAACCGCAGACTGCCATCTTGACTTCTGATGGTTTTATCTCATAGGGCTCCAGACCCAGCTGGGCAGAAAAAAGCAGGATGACTCCCCTTGCCTGCCAGACCATTTCAGCAGTCGTGATATTCCTTCCGAAAAAAAGTTTTTCCACTGCTATTATATCGGGCGGATACTCCCCCGCTTTTTCTTTCAGTCCATCGTAAAGCAAAGAAAGCCTTTTTGTAAGAGAGAGCGAGGAGGGGGTCTTTACCACTCCGTAACTTTCACATACAAGCCTGTCGCCGTATTGTGTAACAACTCCGTATCCCATAGTGCCGAGCCCCGGATCTATGCCCAGGGCTCTCACACCGCTATGCTCTTTCTTTTCAGCCGTCGATCTCAGCAAGGATCTCGTCCGGTATGTCAAAGTTGGCGTATACTGCCTGAACGTCGTCGTGTTCTTCAAAGCGTTCGACCAATGAGAGCAGCTTGGCCGCATCTGCCTTGTTTGCGATAGAAACCGTGTTTTTGGGAATCATCTCAATTTCGATCGATTCAACATTGTATCCGGAGTTTTTCAGTGCTTCTGCTACATCTGAGAGTACGGAGGGCTCACATGTGATCTCATACCCGTCTTCTTCAGAAGTAACATCGTCCGCACCGGCTTCGATAGCGGCCAGCATTATCTCCTCTTCGTCGAGGCCTTCTCCGGTCACCTCTATTACACCTTTGCGGTCAAAATTCCATGCGACACATCCCAGTTCACCTATTGAACCGCCTGTCTTTGTAAAAAGTGAGCGCATTTCAGGAGCAGTCCTGTTGCGGTTGTCAGTTAAAGCCTGGACCATTACTGCTACTCCGTTGGGTCCGTATCCCTCGTAAAGGATCTCTTCGAACACTGCACCATCTAGTTCGCCGGTACCTCTTTTTATTCCTCTTTCAATGTTGTCTACAGGCACGTTGCCTGCTCTTGCTCTGTCTATTGCAACTTTAAGCCTGAAGTTTGCGTTGGGGTCACCGCCGCCTGCCTTTGCTGCTGCGATAACGTTCTTTACAAGTTTCTGGAAAGCCACACCTTTCTTGGAATCCTGAGCGGCCTTGCGATGTTTGATATTTGCCCATTTTGAATGTCCTGACAAAAAAATCACCTCATAATTTAAAAGTTGGACTCCCTCAGTCAGAGGGGAGTAATTTACTTAATATCTTCCGGGATCGATGCCATCGGAGCGAATTTTCTTTTATGCTCCGATCTTGCAATGGCATTATCGACCTTTTGTTTCACTCTATCTTCAGCTTTGCCGGTGGCAAGGTAATTGTCAAGTTCTTCGTATGTAAGGCCCATTTCTGATTCATCCGTCTGTCCTGCCCAGAGACCGGCAGTCGGAGGCCTTTCGATTATGTTTGGAGGTACCTTAAGGTAAAGGGCAATGGTACGAACCTCACCTTTTAGTAGATCGGACATCGGCAGGAGATCTACGCCTGAATCACCATGTTTTGTGA
>JAAYHA010000308.1 GCA_012727545.1 Synergistaceae bacterium
CGGGCTTCACAAAATCTTCCATCAGCTCCAGTACTATCTGGGTGCTCTCGTGATAGCCCGTTCCAAAAGCGCTTCCCGGGTTTATGTAAAGAGGGATGAGTCCTTCGGGTTCCGTCCCCTTATGCCACGGAGCAAGCACCACCATTGATCTTCCCACGGGTAACGGAGGAAAGGCCTCTTCAGCAGCAACATTCCATGGCTGGTTTTCTATTTTCCCGAAATCTTCTATTTTGACATTGTCCCATTCTTTCAATGCATCAAGGATGTTTGCTTTCCAATAGTGCAAGTCTTCGCTGCTTCTGTAGTATGCCCTTAACCTGATGCCCCCTGAGGGAATTTCCTGAAGCTCAGTGCCGATGCTCCCTGAAATGTCAGCTATGGAAAAAAGCGCTTCCTCTTGTCCGTCATCTGCTGATAAAGTTATATACCACCAGTAACTGTCATTTTTGATCATCAAACCCAACTCCTTTCAAGGCGCACTTTATTGTACTCTATTAAGAGCTTCGCGAACAACAAAACATTTGATCAAAACAAAGATCAGGGGAGGATCCTTAATTCCAATAAAGGAACAGGATCCTCCCCCGTTTTTTTTCGTAACATCAACTAAAGAACAAAAAGGTTTATTTTTTCTTTCCTCCCAGATAGGCTTCTTCAATTTCAGGATTGTGGAGGAGTTCCTTTGAATCTCCCTCAATAATGATCTTGCCTGTCTGCAGCACATATGCCCTGTTGGAAAGCAGGAGGGCCTTCCTCGCATTCTGTTCAACGATCAGGATGGTCATTCCAAGCAGCTGGTTGACCTGCGTCAGTTCCTTGAATATCTCGTTGATTATTATCGGGGCAAGTCCCAATGAGGGTTCGTCCAGCAGAAGCACCCTAGGCATAGCCATGAGCGCCCTCCCTATGGCAAGCATCTGCTGCTCCCCGCCCGAGAGTGTCCCTGCATACTGGCTCTGTCTCTCTTCAAGTCGCGGGAAGAGATGATAGACCTTTTTCAGTTGCTCTGCAACCAGGCTGCGGTCTTTTAGGGGAAACGCACCCATCTGAAGGTTTTCAAATACAGTCAGAGGGGCAAATACTTTTCTTCCCTCCGGAGATAGGCTTACCCCTGCTGTAACGACCTGAAAACTTTTTGACGGCAGGGATTTTCCGTCAAGCAGAATATCTCCGCCTGCCCTTGGAACATCTCCCATTATGGCGCTCATCATTGTTGATTTTCCTGCACCGTTTGCTCCGATGACCGCCACGATCTCACCCGGATAGACATCAAGGTCAACGCCTTTGAGAGCCTGGATGGCTCCGTAATTGACCGAAAGATTTTTTACTGAAAGAATAGGCGTTTTATCTTCCATTGTCCTATTCCTCCTCTCCCAGATAAGCCTTGAGGACTTCGGGATGACTCTGTATTTCATCCGGAGAACCTTCAGCAATTTTTGCCCCAAAGTTCATGCATACGATATGGGGGCATATCTCCATGACCATGTCCATGTGGTGCTCGATTAGCAGTATTGTAAGATTGAAATCACTGTGTATAAGCTTGATCAGTTCATTCAGCTGTTCAACTTCCTCCGCGTTCATTCCTGCGGCAGGCTCGTCCAGAAGGAGCAGGTCAGGCCTGAGGGAAATAGCTCTTGCTATTTCCAGACGCCTTTGAAGTCCGTATGGAAGATTTCCTGCTGCCTGATCGGCACGATCGGCCAACCCGACCCTCTCAAGAAGCTCCATACTTTCATCCTTCGTAGCTTTCTCCATGTTTTTCCATCTTCCCAGGTGGCTGACAGCCTCAAAGAAGCTGTATTTATAATGCTGCTGCGCCGCAGTCATTACGTTGTCAAGCACAGAAGATGCGGCAAAAAGCCTGAGGTTCTGGAAAGTTCTTGCTATTCCAAGAGAGATGACCTGATAAGTCTTAAGCCTGTTTATGTTTTTTCCCTTAAATTCGATCTCTCCGCTCGTTACATCGTATACTCCGGTCACAAGGTTGAATATCGTCGTCTTTCCTGCGCCGTTGGGTCCAATAAGGCCAGCCAGTTCACCTGTCTCGATGACAAAGGACATATCCTTGACAGCCTGCACTCCTCCGAAAGACTTATTTACATCTTTAAGTTCAAGTATCGCGGACATCAGCGTACGCCTCCATCCTCTGCAGTTATCTTCTTTCTGCGCGTAAAGATGCTTTTTATGTAGTCTTTTGTAAGTTCGTTGGTCCCCATGATCCCTTCAGGTCTGAGTACCATTACCAGCACAAGGACCAGTCCGTAAACGAGCATGCGGTACTGCGATATAGGCCTGAAGAGTTCAGTAACCAATGTCAGTATGGTCGTTCCTATAAGACATCCGCTCATTGAACCAAGCCCCCCGAATACGACTATAGAAACCAGTTCAGTCGATTTTGCCATGTCAAACATGACCGGCTGTATAAAGGACATGAATCCCCCCAGAAGCGCTCCGGAGACTCCGCAGTAAAAACCTGAAATAGCGAGGCTGAAGACCCTAAACCTTGCTGTGTTGAAACCAAGCAGGGAAGCAGCAATATAGTCATCCCGGCAAGCCTTGAAAGCCCTGCCGAAACTGCTGTTTACAAGGAAGAACATCCCCACGGCCATTATCACCAGAAAAGTCAGAGCCACCGGCATACTCGAATAGTTGTCGATACCGGGATAACCCCTGGCTCCCCTGGTCACGCCCTCCCAGTTTTCTATGACCAGCCTTATGGCTTCTCCCAGACCAAGGGAGGCTATCGTATAGTAGTCCCCTACAAGCTTAAGGGTCGGTATACCTATCAGATAGGCGAAAACCATCGCAAAGATGCCGCCCGCGATAATAGCCCCTATGAAGTGGACTTCATACTGTACTGTCAGGATCGCTGCGGTATATGCACCTATCGCCATGTAACCGGCATGCCCCAAGGTGAAGACTCCCGTAAAACCTGTAAAAAGTGAGACCCCAAGCGCCGCTATGCAGTTGATCGCAAGCAGCGTGATTATGCCTGTTGTATAACCATCCATCTCAGGTCCCTACACTTTCTCGCCCACGGATTTTCCGAAAAGCCCCGTGGGGCGGACAATAAGAGTGATGATAAGCAGTCCAAAAACGACCAGGTCCCTGAACTGGCTGGATATGAAGCCAGCAGTCAACATCTCTGCGAGACCAAGGATAAGGCTTCCCACAACTGCACCCGGAAGCGAACCAAGTCCTCCGATGACGGCCGCAACAAATGCCTTTGTCGTGATCATTCCAAGCTGAGGATAAAGTGTATACCTTACAGATAAAAAGATCCCGCCGACTCCTGCAAGAAGTCCGGCGACGAAGAAGACTATGGAAATAAGCCTGTTGACATTTACACCCATCAGCCCCGCAGTTCTAAGGTTGTAAGAAGCCGCCCTTATAGCCAGGCCCCACTTAGTCTTTGAAAGGAATAGCTGGAGCCCTACAAGAAAGACTACCGCAGTGACCAGGGAGAGGAGGTCAAAAGCACTCGTAGTTGCAAGTCCGAAGAAATTTACAGGCTGCGTCGGAATTACCGGAGGGAGAGCCCTGAAACGGCCGCCAACGGTAACTACGAAAATATTCTCGATAACTATGCTCATTCCCATTGAGGCAATAAGCATGTAGAGTGTGATAGGAGTACGCTCACGGATCGGTTTATATGCAAGACGTTCAACTATAACAGCTGAAATTCCGGCACCGACCAACGCAGCTAAAGAGGCAGCCCAGATACCCATACCGGCTCCCCTTAATGCGAAATAACATATATAACCTCCAATTACAAGAAAGCCTCCATGTGCAAAATTTGAGAAGAGCAGGATAGAATAGACTAATGAGTAACCAACTGCTATCAAGGCGTATACCGACCCAAGAGAAAGGCCGTTAATGACTTGCTGGATTATCATATCCAATTTAAAACACCTCTGCCTTTCTGGTGCTTAACCAGTTTTCAGAACCTCTTGTATGGGTCTGAACGGGCTTGGGGAATAAATTCCCCAAGCCCGAATGGAATAGCATTCAGAGAAATTATTTGGGTTCGACTTTCTGGAAGAATTTCGCTTTAAGGTCATCTCCGACCTTAAGGATAACTCCTGCCTTGTTGAGCGGGTTGTGATCCTTGGGATCGATAGTAAGTGTCGCATGGTTCAGTTTCAGTCCTTTTGTTGATGTAAGTGCTGTTGCTATCGCGGCACCTTCTGCCTTGCCTGCGCGTTTGATCGCGTCAACGAGCCAGTAAGTTGCATCATATGCCATTGTACCGTTTACAAATTCCTTACAGTCATCTTTGTAGACTTCCTTGTAGCGGGCAAAGATCGGGGCCATTCCGGGATCTTCAAGGTATGTATGGTTGACCCAGTAGGTACCCTTCATGGAATCTCCGGCGATCTCATTCATGAATTCGCCGTATCCGTCGCCGCCTATTATTGTGATGTCGTTAAGGCCGAGCTCTTTTGCCTGCTTGATGATCAGGGCCATGTCCTTGCCCATTCCCGGCAGGAAGAGTACGTTTGCGCCTGAGCTCTTTACCTTTGTCAGCTGTGCACGGAAGTCAACATCTGTCTCGCGGTATCCTTCGTCAGCTACGATCTTGCCCTTCAATCCAGTGTAGTTCTTCGTGAAGAACTCTCTGAGTCCCTGGGCGTAATCAGAACCTACGTTGTAAAGGACAGCAGCCTTGTCTTTCTTGAGAGTGGTCATTGCAAGCTCTGCTGCGAGTGCTCCCTGATAGGGGTCTGTGAAGCAGATACGGAAGGAATAGGGGCGGACCTTGCCTTTGTTGTCAACTGTAACGAGCGGGTTGGTTCCGACTGTTGATATCTGAGGGGTCTTTCCCTTGTCGACTATCGGCGCTGTTGCAATGTTGATGCCGCTTGAGTTGGCTCCTATTATTGCAACAACTTTGTCGCTTTCGATCATACGGCGGACGGCGTTGACCGCGTCTTCGTTACGTGTTTTTGTATCATAAATGACCAGTTCGATCGGACGGCCTAGAACTCCGCCTTTCGCGTTTACATCGCCGACTACCAACTTAGCCATGTTGACTTCTGTGATGCCATATGCGGCGTAGTCACCGGTGAGGGCTGCCAGATATCCGACTTTGATGGGATCTGCTGCAAATGCCGTTCCTGCGGCGCAAAGAATAATAATAACTGCCATAACTGCAAGGATCTTCTTCAATATACTGCACCTCCATTAATGTTGTGGAAATGATTCAGATACGGATAAAGTTGCCGAGTGATCCCAGAACTTACTGCCTGTACCTCACCTCCAGTCGGCTGCACAGTTATGATAATACAATAACGAGAAAAATGCTAAGAAGTTGATTACTCTGCTTTGATTATTCTATAATCCATAATTGGATATGTAAAGAAAAAATCGTCAGTGAATTCTAAATTTTGAATTTATATCGCAAATAAGTTCATTTTCCGTTTTAAGGAGAAAAATGACAAATAATTTTCAATGACGACCCTGATCAGGTGATCATTATTATTTTTAACTTTTCATAAAAAAAAAAGACCGGGCTTTTCTCTTCTCACGAAAACCCGGCCTTGTTTCATTATGTTTTAAATTTTGGATGTCTATCGTTTTATCTTATCGAAGAATCCCTCTTTGTTTTTTACAGTTACCTTCATCTCTTTTGCGATCTGTTCCAGCAGTTCCCTTTCCTTTGCAGACGGATCCTTGCTTATAGTGACCTTTACAAGAATGTTCATGTCGCCGCTTCCTTTTCCGCGAAGACGCGGCATGCCCCTGCCCTTTATGCGAAGCTTTGATCCCGGCTGGGTCCCTGCAGGGATATCCAATGTCTCAAAACCGTCAAAAGTCTCAATTTTGACCTCACATCCCAATGCTGCCTGAGGATATTTGATATCGACCGAGGTGTTCAGGTCATC
>JAAYHA010000039.1 GCA_012727545.1 Synergistaceae bacterium
GGAATAAAAAACCTCGGAAAGATAAACGCTTTCACTATGGCAGCACTTTTTTCTCTTACAGTACTTCTCAGCTTAATAATATTCAGGGGAGATACAGCAACTGCGGCTGCAGGCAGCATGAGTTTCGGGAGTGCTGTTGAGTTGTCTGCGGCGATGCCGCTTTCATGGCTGCCTCTGATATCAGATTACACTCATAACTCCTCAAACCCGCGCAAAGCATCACTTGTAAGCGTGCTTGTTTATTTTGCCGGCAGCACGTGGATGTACATGATAGGTCTGGGAGCCTCGATCTTTACAGGAGAGAGCGATATTGCCAGGATCATGCTGAGTGCCGGACTTGGAGTGGCCGCGGTATTCATAATTGTCATATCGACAGTGACTACCACTTTTCTGGATGTATATTCCGCGGGAGTGAGCTTCAGCAGCATAACGGACAGGGTGAGCAGCACTAATACTGCCCTTATTGCATGTATAGCCGGTACTGCTCTCGCAGTTTTTACTCCGATAGAACAGTATGAAAACTTTCTTTTTCTTATAGGGTCAGTCTTTGCCCCGATGGTGTCCATACTGATAACAGACTTCTTTATTCTGAAAAATGATCATTTCAGTGAAAGCCTGAATATTTCAAACTTTATTATCTGGATAGCCGGATTTGTTATCTACAGGTGGTTTATGGCGATGGAGACAGTGTTTGGAAGCACTCTGCCGGTAATGGCCGCTGTAATGATACTTGCCGCTGCGGCCGGCAAAACAAAAAAGCTTATTTCAGGAAAATGAAAACAGGAAGGAGAATAAATATGTTTGCCGAAAGTCTGAATGATGTCAGGAGGATATGTCCTCTTGTTCACTGCATTACAAACTATGTGACTGTAAATGACTGTGCCAATGTACTGCTTGCATGCGGAGCTTCTCCCGTGATGGCAGATGACGAGCGGGAGGCTGAAGATATCGTGTCGATCGCTTCTTCTCTTGTCATAAACATAGGTACTCTAAACAGCAGGACCATTCCTTCCATGTTCAAAGCAGGCAGGAGGGCCAATGAGCTTTCTCTGCCTGTGATACTGGATCCCGTTGGGGCCGGTGCTTCAGAACTCAGGACAAGAACTGCCATGGAGCTGATGGGGGAAATAGATTTTTCTGTAATCAGGGGAAATATTTCAGAGATAGCCGCCATAGCCGGAGGGGAGTCAAAGACACGCGGAGTTGATGCCTCCGACCCCGGGCTTTTGGATGGGGATCTGTCCGCAGATATCATCACCCTGATCCTGAAGCTCAGGGAAAAGACAGGAGCTGTGATAACTGTGACAGGTCCAAAAGATATCGTTGCCGGGGAAAAATGTCTTTACACGATCAAAAACGGTCATCCCATGATGTCAAAAGTCAGCGGTACAGGCTGCATGCTCTCTGCCATCACAGGTGCCTTTTGCGCGGCTGCTTCAGATATGGCTGTTGCTGCAGCTTCCGCAGCGGGAATGTTCGGAGTGGCGGGAGAGCTTGCTTTTGAACGGCTTACCTTAGAAGGCGGAGGAACTTCTGCCTACAGGTCATACATCATAGATGAGGTAAGCAACATGACCCCGGAAAAAATGAGGGAGGCTGTCAAAATTGAGATTAGATAAAAATTCATTAAAACTATATGCAGTGACTGACAGAAAATGGCTGAAAGGAAGCTCTCTTGAGGAAGAGGTGGAAAAAGCTGTCAGAGCGGGTGTGACTATGGTTCAGCTCAGAGAAAAGCACATGGAATTTGATGAGCTTGTAAATCTGGCAAAAAAAATTGGAGCCGTAGTCCATAGATACAATGTACCACTGATCATCAACGACGACATAGAAGCTGCATTGGCATCAGGCGCTGACGGCGTACACGTTGGACAGGATGATGTCTGCGCATCCGAGGCAAGGCAGAAGATAGGCGGTTCTATGATACTCGGGGTCTCCGCCCGGAGTGCGGAAACTGCTCTTGAAGCCGAAAGGTGCGGAGCTGATTACATCGGTGCAGGCGCTGTGTTTTCAACATCTACAAAAGAGGATGCAAAAGTAATGTCCTTCGGCGAACTCAAAAAAATTTGCGATGCTGTATCCATACCGGTGGTGGCAATAGGAGGCATTGATGAAGACAACATAATGGAGCTTTCGGGTTCCGGGATAGCGGGAGCGGCAGTTGTATCGGCCATATTTGCCCAAGAGGATGTCGAGGGATCGGCCGCAAGATTGCTCACCCTTACTGAAAAAATGCTGGGGAGCAAATAAGGCAAAGGAGAGATCGAAATGATGAGAAAAGTATTGACTATCGCCGGTTCCGACTGCAGCGGCGGCGCCGGCATTCAGGCAGATCTCAAAACTATGACAGCCTTCGGGGTCTACGGAATGAGCGTTATCACTGCACTGACTGCACAGAATACAATGGGAGTTTCCGGAATTATGGAGGTCGATCCGGAGTTTACGGCAAAACAGTTGGACGCAGTCTTTACGGATATACGGCCGGATGCGGTCAAGATAGGTATGGCAGCAAATTCATTCCTTATAAAGATCATATCAGAGAAGCTCAGGGAGTATGATGCTGTAAATATTGTGGTCGATCCGGTTATGGTATCGACAAGCGGAAGCAGACTACTGAGAGATAACGCTGTGGAATCACTGACAGAGGAACTGATACCTCTTGCGAAAGTCATAACCCCAAACATTCCGGAGGCTGAAGTCCTGAGCGGCATCAGGATCAAAGAGAGGGATAGTATGTCTGTGGCGGCACATGTGATCGCTGAAAAAACTGGAACAGGTGTGCTTCTGAAGGGAGGGCATTTGGGCAACAGGGCAGATGACCTTCTTGTAACACGCGAAGGTTCAGAGGTCTGGTTTTACTCTGAAAGGATAGACAACCCCAACACCCACGGCACAGGATGCACGTTGTCATCCGCAATTGCATGCGGGCTTGCATCGGGTCTTTCCCTGGAAGAGAGCGTCATGGCTGCCAAAGAGTACATTTCTGATGCACTGAAAAGCGGTCTGGATCTCGGAAGGGGCAGAGGCCCTCTCGATCATTGCTGCAGGATCA
>JAAYHA010000040.1 GCA_012727545.1 Synergistaceae bacterium
AAGACGCAAAAATGATAATAGTAAACGGGAACCAGTCAGAGTGGGAAGAAGGTCTCACAGTCGAGAAACTCCTTGCAAGGGAAAACTACACCTTCAGGATGATCTCTGTGTGGATCAATGACCAGCCTGTCGAAAAAAAGGAATATCCCACAAGACAAATTCCTGACGGAGCAAAAGTACAGGTAATACACAATATCAGCGGAGGTTAACTCATCCGCATACATTTGCTCAAACAAAAAATGGGAGGCGGGATCATCCGTCTCCCCTTTTTCTTTATTTGAGGCTTTTTCTTTACAGTCGTATAATCGATAGCATCTTTTTGACAGATCTTCATTGAAAATGTCACAAACAATTCAAAATTAAGGATGTGCTGAAAAAATGCACCAGTTACTTTGCAAGGGTTTCAGGTTCGGGGCGCTTTTACAGGCCGCAGTCGGACCTGTCTGTCTTTTTATATTCCAGACGGCGGCTTCATCAGGTTTTTGGGCAGCTGAGGCAGCTGTCCTGGGTGTAACGCTGGCTGATCTTTTTTACGTCACAGCAGCAATACTTGGGATCGGGGCATTGATAGAAAGGAGTTCGTCTGCAAAGAATATTTTCAAGTACCTCGGAGCAGCGGTGATAATACTCTTTGGGATATCATCCATTCTTGGTTCTTTTGAGATAAACATAATACCTGGCTTCGGAACTTTGACCGGGACAAACTCCGAGAGTGCCTTTATCAAAGCGCTCCTCCTGACTCTTTCAAGTCCTCTGACTATTGTTTTCTGGGCCGGAGTATTCTCAGCAAAAGCGGCAAGCGGAGAAATGAGCGGCAAGGAAGTATCCTATTTCGGTTTCGGAGCGATACTGTCGACTCTCGTATTCATGTCGATGACCGCAATGGCAGGCACACTTACAGGAAGTTTCCTGCCTTCTTCTGTCATCCTGATGCTTAATATCCTTGTCGGTCTGGTGTTGATTTTTATCGGGCTAAGAACTGCTCTCAGGAGTTAGACTTCTTATTTACCGTTATCCACTTCTTCAAATTCTTTTTTTCGAGGATATCTTTGTCAAATATATCTGTACGTGATGCAAGAAGCATACAAAGCGGTATGCCGATCCCGAAACATATGACTGCCTGGCTTATACCTATATATATTATTGAAAAGATCACGGGTGTTTCTGTTATTAAACCAAGATATATGCCTACGGCAATCGCGTTTATAACTACAGGTGGAACAGCGGCCAGCCATATATTTGGCATTTTATATGTGAGCCACGCCGCAGCAAGGGTCGCCGCGCTTCCTATGACTATATCTATCAGGCCGAACCCTCCTGCGATGTTCGAAAGGAAACAGCCGATAAATAGCCCCGGTATCGCCTCAGGCATGAAGAATGGAAGCAACGTCAGCGCCTCTGCGACCCTGAACTGTATAGGGCCGAATGAAAGCGGTGAGAGCGCTACGGTGAGTGCTGCATACAAAGCTGCGATCATTCCGGAGACAGCAATTTTTCTTATCATTACAAAAAACTCCTGACAGACAAAGAATGTTGGTATTATAACCCTCTTAAGGCTATAATGACCACAAACGAAAGCAACAAATACATTCTGACGGAGGTACTCTTTTATGAACATAACAATGCAGGGTGCAGGCAGATATGGAACAGGGATGTCAAAACACCTTGCCGATCTGGGACATAATATTCTTATGTGGACGATAGATAAAGAGCAGTCAGATTCAATCAACAAGTCAGGAAGGAACACTTTCTGCTTCCAGGACACGATACTGCCGCAGACAGTCAAATGCACGATGGACATGGATGAAGCACTGAACTTTTCAGATCGTGTGATCATGGCGATACCCACCCAGTTTGAACGTGAAGTATGCCAAAAGGTAGCTGCCACCGGCAAAAAAAATATTCACATGCTGAACCTGGCAAAGGGCATTGAGATCAGCACAGGATATCTCCTTCATAAAGTACACGAAGAGGAGTCTCCTGAAAATATCTATTCGGCACTTTCCGGTCCAAGTCACGCTGAAGAGGTATTGATAGGCTGCCCTACTGCTGTTGCGCTTGCTTCATTTCACGAAGGAGAGGCAGAAAGCTGGCAGAAAATTTTGACCGGCAACAATTTTCGCGTATACACTTCCGACGATGTCATCGGCCTTGAAGTCGGCGGAGCCACAAAAAATATATATGCAGTAGCAGCAGGGATCTCAAAAGCCATGAAACTCGGAGACAACGCCCTGGCTGCGATCGCATGCAGGGGGCTGGCCGAGATCATGAGGTTCGGCAAGAAACTAGGAGCAAAACCGATGACCCTTTCCGGCCTTGCAGGTGTAGGCGACCTGATGGTCACCTGCTACAGCATGCATTCAAGGAACTTCAGGCTCGGACTAGCAGTCGGAAGCGGCAAAACATTCGATGAGGCCGCGAAAGAACTGGGGCAGGTGGCAGAGGGAGCTTACACAGTCAGAGCAGTCATTGAAAACAGCAAGAAGTTCGATGTTGAAATGCCTCTCGCTGAAGGAGTCTACCGTATCCTTTACAAAGGAGAGTCTCCCGAATCGATAATGAGAGAACTCTTTTCGCGCCCGCTTAAGGCTGAGCGGTTATTCTAAATGTGAAACTGCGACAAATACGGTCGCGTGAAGCAATGGTGAAGCGATAGTGAAGCAGTAGTTAAAAGCGGCTGAGCAATGGCTGAGCGCGAGCGGTTACGAGCAGTCGGTAAAAACAGACGAAGAGGACATCCGCGGGGAATTTGCAGCCTCTGGGCTGCGGAGAATTCGCGTCCTTCGGCCGCTGGAGAATTTGCTTGCTTCGCATCGCGGGGAATTGAGTCTTAAA
>JAAYHA010000309.1 GCA_012727545.1 Synergistaceae bacterium
CAGTTTCACCATTGTAAACGCTGCTTGCCAATTGCTTGCCTGATCTTCCCAACTGCTCGCCGGAGCTTTCTGCGTCTGTCTTTCCGCACTTCTGCTTTTATAAGCGGTTCCTCTTGATTGAAAAAGAAATGGGTACTATAATATGTGGCATTAGACGGTTATGGTTTTCCATAACTGATCTCGTCGACAGGATCTGCAAAAGCTTCGGCTTTCAGATCCTGTTCTTTTTGTTAAGCAAAATCCCCCTGGAAATATCCCGGCGCTAATAATAGTATGGCCGGTGTATTGTCACTCAGTCGTATCTGTCCTCTCCCGGCGTTGACATAAAATCGTCAGCTCAAATAATAGTCTCAGGGTTTCCCGGGTCCCTTTTTTAGAGAGGAGCTTTTTTTTGAAAAATAAACTGCTTATGAAGAACATTTTTATACTTCTAATAGCATCTGCCATAATAGTTTTTTTGTATATTTGGGGAAAACAACTTGCAACAACTTATTTATTCCCACTGATAAAACATTTTGACAGGATCCTAAGGTCAGCAATGCTCGATCTACGTTCAAATATGACATTTCAGAAGTTGCTTTGGTTCACAGGAGTTTCTTTCGTTTATGGAATTATTCATGCAGCCGGGCCGGGACATGGAAAAGCCCTTTTCTCAGCATATTTTATAAACAAAAATGGGAAAATTCCTCAGGTACTAATGGCTGCAACTTCTCTTGTTTTCACTCACACACTGGTATCGATCCTGATCACCTTCCTTTTTATCTCAGTTCTTAAAAGCACTGATGCTTTTTTAAAAATCCGGATGCAGGGTTTTATGATGGGAGCAAATGGATTACTTATATTTGGAGTAGGGATGTTTTTGCTCACAAAAAAAATAATCCAGTCACGCAATAAAGAGGAGACAAAACAGCATTCCATAAACAGTTCATACAGCCCATTTTGGCTAGGTGTGTTAGCCGGATGTGTACCTTGTCCCGTAACTATTTTTGTCATGACCTTCTCATTGACATACGGAATACCGGAGGCAGGGATCGCTTCAGTACTGGGCCTTTCTGCCGGGATGTTTATTCTGACGGCCTCGCTTGGGATAATGGTCGTAAAGGGGCGTGACAGTGTACTTCAGCACTCGGGAACTGTCATCAAAACAGAAAAAGTTTCAGAGATACTTGAGTTCGCATCCCTGTTTTTCATCATGTTGATCGGTGCCGGGATGATGACGGTATTACTATGAGAAAATTATATATTGCACTTACCCTTATTCTTTTATTTTTTCCATTGCCCGCACAAGCCCATCCCCATCTTTTTATCTCACCTGGAGTAGGCTTCGTTCATGACAAAGGCGCCATAAAGGCTGTGAAAATTCGCTGGGTATGGGACGAGTTCTGGAGTGAAGAGGTAATGTTTGAATGTGACCTTGATGGTGACGGTTCCTTTAACGCTTCCGAAACAAAGCTTGTAAAAAAAGATTTTTTTGACGGCGTCCAGGACTTCGAGTACTTTTTTATGATGAGATCCGACGGACAAAAGGTCAAGTTTAAAGCCGCTAAAAATTTCACTGTGAAGACAACCCCAGACGGCTGTTTGATCTATGAATTTGTACTCGAAGCTTCTGCTCCTGTCGTGCCCCAAAATAAGCTGGAAGTGTTTTTCTTCGACAAAACAATATACACAGCATTTGATGAATCAGTTTCAGTCATCGGAGACAAATACCCGCTACAGAAAGTGAAGTTTGAGCCATACAGTGATTATGGAGTAAAAATGACACTTAACAATTGAAGCCAGTGTTTGTAGTATTCATGAACGACAGTTCTGGCCATTTTTCCCCGCCGAATGGGTCTTCCGGCAAATTCACCGCAACGCGAGCATAGCAATGCGTTGCAATTCCCCGCGGATTTACTCTCCGCCTGCCTTTAACCACCGCTTGCCAACTGCTTGCCCACGCTTGCCAATCGCTCGCCGCCGGTGCTCTCCCCGGCTGCTCCTAAAACTGCTCAGCCGCAATTACTCCAGGTTTGCCCTTTATAGTCTTTTCATATATTCATATAGTATGTTAATTTGACCAACTGATATTTTTTTGTGTGGCTTGTTGCCGCCAAAGGTGATAATATTTTATATAGGTCAGATCGAAATGTAGAGGAAAAGAGACGACAAGCATCTTCCGGATAAATGCCTGGTTTCAGAGGTCGACTTGCAGATAGATAAATATCTTAAGGAGTTGGAAATATGAACGGTGAAAACAAACTTGAAGGTCTTGGCAAGATCCTTATTTATCAAACCGAAAAAGGGGACACAAAAATAGAGGTTTATTTTCAAGATGAAAATATCTGGATGTCACAGCGGAACATGGCTGAGCTTTATCAAACAACTCCGCAAAATATAACGCTTCACATGAAAAATATTTTTGCCGACGGAGAACTTGACGAAACTTCAACATGTAAGGATTTCTTACAAGTTCAAAAAGAGGGTTCACGCTACGTTGAGCGCGAGGTCAAACATTATAACCTCAACATGATACTTGCTATAGGATATCGTGTCAGAAATAACAGAGGCATTCATTTTCGGCGCTGGGCATCAAATGTGCTTACCGAATACATGAAAAAAGGATTCGTAATGAACGATGAACGCCTAAAGAACCCTAAAGAATTTGGTGCGGATTACTTTGATGAACTGCTGGAGCGT
Source organism: Synergistaceae bacterium (assembly GCA_012727545.1). GTDB lineage: Bacteria > Synergistota > Synergistia > Synergistales > Synergistaceae > Caenicola. The sequence goes on from JAAYHA010000309.1 coordinate 2,680, forward strand.
ATCCGTGAGATCCGTGCAAGTGAAGCAAGATTCTACCATAAAATCAAAGAAATTTTTGCTACTTCAATTGATTATGACAGCCACAGCGAACAAGCCGATCTGTTTTTTAAAACAGTACAAAATAAACTGCACTATGCCACACATGGACATACGGCTCCCGAACTAATTGCAGAACGTGCAGATGCAGCAAAAGACAACATGGGGCTAACTTCTTTCAAAGGTGCAAAGGTAAGAAAGAGTGACGTGATCGTTGTAAAAAATTATCTTAATAAAGAGGAAATGGACTTCTTTAACCGAATTGTCTCAATGTATCTTGATCATGCTGAACTGATGGCGAAAAGACAAATGCCGATGTACATGCGTGACTGGGAGAAAAAGCTTGGGGAATTTTTAGAATTCAATGAAAGAGAAGTGTTGGATAATCCTGGCAAGGTCAGCCGAGAAGTCGCTGATGCGCTTGCCCTTGAAGAGTATCGCAA
>JAAYHA010000310.1 GCA_012727545.1 Synergistaceae bacterium
GGCCCTCATATCGCCGCCTTTCCTTTGATCTTCCAAACTATATCACAAAAAAGCAGAGGCCGTAAAAAGTTGAGGACTCCCGGTGTGCAGTCCGGGAGCCCTCTGGGAGGAACGGATGACCTATTGTCTCTGTTCTCTAGAATTCATACTGCCAGGAGAGGATAAACTTGCGTTCGGGGTTGATATAACCCTGGCTGTCAAGCACGAACTCTCTGTTGAAGATGTTGGTGCAGGAAAGGACCAGTTTATTCGGTCCCTCTTTCCATGAGACAGAAGCGTTCATAAGGAATATATTGTCATTGTCATTATTGTAATCTGACCCATCAATGTTTCTGTCTCCGTAGTAATGGGCATTGAGCTCAGCTGCCCAAGGCCCCTTCACGTAGTTGAGGCTTCCGCTTAGATCCAGCCTGGGGAGCCCCGATCTTGTCCATTCGTCGGATCCCTCCGATTTTTCGTCGGCATCGGTCCAGGATATCCCCTGTGTGTAGCTCCAGTTCTCATGGAAGTTGAACTTCATCTCCGCCTCTATACCCCAAGCTCTGTACTGATCAAGGTTGACGTACTGACCATTTTCCCAGAATTCGTCAGATTGATAGTTAATCTTATCTTCCATGTCCATATAGAAGACTCCAAAACTCCAAGGATTGGCAGCCTTTCCGTCCTTAACTCCTATGTCGTAAGTCCAGCCTTTTTCCGGTTTCAGATTGAAGTTTGGTTTTGCTTTATAACTACGTATGGGGTTCCATATCTGGTAGAAACTGGGCATTGCGAAGAACCTTCCCGCTGTCAGATACCATATCTTCCCGGAAGAGCTCTCCCAGTTCAGTGAAAGCCTCGGGATCAGTTCATTTACATCCTCGCCCTCGTCGACGTTCCAGTGCTCGTACCTGAGTCCTATATCAAGTGCTGCTTCACCGATGGGCAGTGATACTTCAAAGTATGGGGAAAAACCATCTCTTTTATAATCCAATGCCTCATGCTCAAATCGTTTGTTAGTATAAGTATCATAGTCAAAAACATAGCCTGATCCTTTGTAGTCAATATTTTCTCTGCGCCATTCAAAACCCCAGACTCCAGCTAGACCAAATATATCTTGTTTGTGGTTAAACATAAGCCCCAATGAGCTGTCTTTAAATTCAGAGTCCTCAGGTTCAAGAGGGTTTGAATAAGTAGAATAATGCTTTTCATTCATGTTGTAATAGATACGCCCAAAATTATCATCATCAGAATAAGTAACAGCAAAACGCTTGTAATTATTTTTCTGAGTATTTGTGTAAACAGTCGATAGATCCCAATTCATTGTGTTTTCCCAGTCTGAATCAAAATCTCCCCACCCTGCAGAAAATGACCAGTTGCCTTTTTCGACCCCAAAAACAAAATCATTTCCTCTGTAGTCAGTGGCAGTATCGTAGGTGCCGTCGGTTCTTTTTCTGATGTTTATTTCGGAAGTTTCCTGAGTTTTGGTATATCCGACCGTGACCTTTACGTCATCGCTCAATACAGCCGTGCCTCTCAAAGACCCTCTGAACCA
>JAAYHA010000311.1 GCA_012727545.1 Synergistaceae bacterium
GAATCGACCTTTACCTTAAATCCATTCCGGCCCGGTATCACTTTTAGGTAGAAGTGCTGTTCAAAACCGTCATCAGTCGTTATTACAAGGACAAGACCTACTCCAGAATCTGAAACGAATGTCTCCCTGAAGACCCAGTGCCCTCTTCCGCCGACACCCTTGCCCTCCGCGTCTTTTATCTTTGAAAGGACATCCTCAAGTTTCATTACGCTTTCACACTCCATTTCCATCTGCCATTCATTGTCTTCTGTGATCGGATCATCGTATTTGCCCATTTTATGCAGGACCAAGTGCCATGTGCTCTTTCCCATGGCTCTCCATTTTCTTTCGTACTTTGTAACATATGGCCTCTTCGGGTCGACCTCTATAGGATCTGCCCGAAATACACCGGGAGCTGATATGGTCTCAGCTGCTTCCTCCGCATACCAGTCTACGTCAGTGGCAAGTTCGAATGATCCCCCGGGAGCAATTAGGTATGAGAGAAGATCAGCAAAATGCGGAACTGTAACGCGTCTTGAGGCATGCCTTGTCTTTGGCCAGGGGCAGGGGAAGTTCATGAATACCCTTTCGACCGACTCGGGAGAGAAACAATGGCGAAGCAGGAAACGGGCATCGCCGTGCATTATACGTACATTGCCGAGTCCGGCGGCAAGTGCTCTCCTTGCTCCTTTTGCGACGCACCACTGGGAGACCTCAATGCCCACTATCAGCACTTCGGGGAAAGTTTGTGCAAGATATTCAAGGAATTCTCCGTTCCCGAACCCGATCTCAACAAACACTCTTCCTGACGGGGAAAGCGAAGCCCAGTCAAGTGGCAGCTTAACATTCTCATCAACGATTATCCTGCCAAGTTCCCAGGTCATATTTGTATCTCCTTCTGGTCTTTTGGTTTTAAGTAAAATTCGGGTTCCCGGGAGAGGCTGAGCCAGATGTCAAGGCTAAGTTCTTCTGCCCTTGCAGTTGGCTTCAGTTCGTTTCTTTCAAGGATCTCCAGGGCTTTATCACGGTCAATGTCAGCGTAACCGGATATCCAGTTGTTGATCAGGGTCTTTCTCCTCTGTGTGAAAGACCTTGCCAGCAGTCCCCTCCATGTCCTGTCACATGCGAGTGTCCTGTTGTTCTCGATTTTTATCTCTATAATGCATGAATTGACCCTTGGCTGAGGTCTGAAGGCAGATGGAGGGACGCTCCTAAGAATGGCGGATGTCCACATTGCTTCAACTGTTATGCCAAGAGGAGAGCGTTCACGGTGTCCGCTTGGGGATGTGATCCTCTGAGCAGATTCAAGCTGGACCATCAAAAGCATGTAGTTAAGTCCGCGTGGAACCAGCTTTTCCAGAAAGACCCAGAGCAGAGGAGTCGTTATGTGGTAAGGCAGGTTGGCTATCACCCTGTTGGGCATCCATGGAAGCTTATTTTCGTAATCGAACTGTACGGCATCTCCCCAAAGTGGATGGAGCCTGCTGTCTTTTATGGCCAGCATGTCTATAGTGTGCTTTAGTCTGGTATCCAGTTCTACAGTACACACTCCAGAGCATTCGGTCGAGAGGAGCCCCTCTGTGAGTATTCCCTCCCCCGGCCCGATCTCAAGAACTTTGTCCTCAGGAGTGAGCTTTGCCCTCCCGATCATAAAGTCCACGATCGAATGATCGATGAGGAAATTCTGCCCTATATCCGTGTTGTGTATAAAATTTGGTATCCTGGCCATCTCATTTTCCTTTTTTCTCTCTTTTAATTGTCTTAAGCTTTGTAAAACACCTGACATTAACAAAACATATATCTTAAAAAAACAAAAGTAAAGGGGCTTCCTTAAACTACGGAAACCCCTATATCGTCTGGTCGGGATGAGAGGATTTGAACCTCCGACCACCTGCACCCCATGCAGGTACGCTAGCCAGGCTGCGCTACATCCCGTAAGCAGGGAGTATAATAACCCGCGATAAGCTTTTGGTCAAGTACCGCAATAAAAAAATCCCAACATAAATTGTCGGGATTTTTCATGATCCAAAAAACCTAAAAGATATAAAAGCTACTTCTTCTTGCTGTTGACAGCTTCTTTGAGGGCCTTGCCTGCACGGAAGACGGGAACTTTCTTTGCAGGGATCTGGATGACTTTCTTGGGATCCTGAGGATTACGGCCCTGACGAGCGGCTCTCTTCTGGACTTCAAACGTTCCAAATCCTACGATCTGGACCTTGTCTTCCTTTTTAAGGGAGCCATGGATACCTGCAAATACTGCGTCTACAACTTCTGCGGCCTTCTTTTTAGTGATTCCTTCGACAGACTTTGCTACGGCGTTGACGAGATCTGTTTTTGTCACCTTCTGCCACCTCCTGACAAGATTGACACTGCTAGAGCAGTTCACTAGCATTTATACCGATAAAATCCGCTCAGGTCAAGTACTTTTGGGGAAATCGGCTAATTTTCCGTTCTATTTCTCATAAAAATCTTTATTGGTACACCCGAAAAGTCCGCCATTGATCTTAAACAGTTTTCCAGGTGACGCTTAAAAGACTTTGAACAGAGCTCAGAGTCATTGACAAAGAAGATGAAAGCCGGGGGAGCTCCGTCCGCCTGTGTGCAATAGTATATTTTGAGGCTGTGGCCCTTTCCGTCACCTGGCATTCTCTCAAATATAAGAGTCTCCTTGACCAGTCTGTTGAGCTCAGAGGTGGGTATCCTTCTTCTCCTGTTCTCTTCGACCTTCATGATAAGAGCCGGGATCTTGGAGATGCTTCGTCCTGAATTTGCTGAAATAAAAATTTTGGGGGCATGGGAAGCGAAAGGCAGCTCATCTTTCAGCAACTCTGTCATCTTGTCCCCGATCTTTTCTTCTCTTGGTGCAAGATCCCATTTGTTCATGACAAGGATGAGGCCCTTACCTCTTTCGAGGACCTGGCCTATAAGCCGCTTATCCTGTTCTGTTACAGGATCCTGTGCATCAAGGAGTACAAGCGCGACATGGCACCTGTCTATGGCCTGGTATGTCCTGACGTTGGAATAATATTCGATGTCAGTGTTCACACGGCTTTTGCGCCTGAGTCCAGCGGTGTCGAGAAATCTCATTTTGACTCCATCGGTCTCAACAACAGAGTCAACTACGTCACGGGTCGTACCTGCCATTTCGCTGACCATTGAACGCTCTTCTCCGGCTATCGCGTTCAGGAGGCTTGATTTGCCCACATTTGGCCTGCCAACAAGAGCTACCCTTACGTCATCTTCTTCTGACTCAAAGTCGTCCGGCGGAAGTTTTGCCACTACAGCGTCGAAGATCTCATCGAAGCCTGTATTATGCTCAGCGCTTGTGGCTATAACAGTATCAAAACCAAGAGAGTATGCCTCATAAAGCATTTCATCTTCCTGTTTTTGGTTATCAAGCTTGTTCATTGCAACAACAACAGGCTTGCCGCCTTTTCTGAGCTTCAGGGCTATGTCCTTGTCCATAGGTGTAATGCCCTGCCTGCCGTCAAGCACAAAGATCACTGCGCTGCTCTCGTCAAGTGCCAGGTCCACCTGCTTTGCTATAAGGTCCATAAAGGGGTGGTCAACTTCAGACATTATTCCCCCGGTGTCAACAAGGTAGAATTTTCTGCTGGCCCATTCCGCCTCACCGTATATCCTGTCCCTTGTAACACCGGGCTGGTCATCTACGATCGCAGTTCTTCTTCCCACCATCCTGTTGAAAATGGACGATTTGCCCACATTAGGCCTTCCAATTATTGCAATTATTGCCATTTTATTCTCCTTGCCGGCATTTGGCTTCTCTCATGTATGCCATTTTATTTTTATTATTCCACTGTCAGTCAAGCTTTATACTGACCTTTGGAATACCTGATCTGGTATTTTTTATATCGAAATATGGTGCAAGCATCTTACTAAGGGCATCAAACTTCTTTGTTCGGACCCATACCTGGTCTGATCTATCTTCGGATTCCCAGTATTCAAAACCTGCCCTTTCAAGTTGTTTTGCAAGTCCGCTCCTCTTGAATGCCGGAATATCTATCTTGAGCATTGGCACGTATGGCGGAAGCCCCCATTCTTTGCGTTCCCTGAGTTCTCTTTCCCAGAAATGCCCCCATCCGATCCCAAGAGCCTGCTGCCAGGTTTTATCGGGCCTTCTGCTCTGTATCACAATTTTTCTTCTCTCTGGCTCTTTTCCCCTCCATGCCGACTCCCACATCAGAGAAAAAGCTCTGGCTTTTGCATCATACTCCTGTACCCGGGCTTCCGCATCAGCATCTATCCAGCCAATGATCTCCGGTGAGACGTCGTCAGCGAGAGAGATAATTTTTCTCGTCCCAAGGATCAAGCCTCCACCGGGGTATTTTTTAAGTATATCTTCCCCTGAAGGCATCTTTGATCCTTCCTCGCTAAAGAGGATCACGTTCCTGTCTCTGAAAAAATTACCGGCCCTCTCTTCAAGTGCCTCAAGTCCCGGTCTCTGTCCCTCAAGGAAAGGCCCCCCGCATGAGGGACATTTTTCAGGGACAGGATCTCTCTTACCGCAGTCAAGGCATTTGAGTGATTCCGATCTTCCTTCCCATCTCATGACTCCCCCGCATTTATTACAGCGGACCGGTGAACCGCAGTCTTCACAAAATATCTCTCCCGCATAGCCTTTACGGTCAAGGATCCAGAAAGCCCATTTTCCCTTTTCAAGTGCATCTTTAGTCTCTCTTATGAGAGGCCTGCTTATTGGGAGGGTGTCCTTTATGCCATCAAAGTCATAAGAAGAGGAGTCTTTCATATCCACAAATATAAGCCTGTCCCTGAACCCGTTGCGGCTGAATTCTTTACCGCTCTGCAAAAACACCTTAGCTGAAGGCATTCTGCCGCCAAGGACAAGGTCAGCTCCTGCAAAACCAGCTCGTGCAGCCAGTATCGTCCTGTGGTGAAATTCAGGGTGTTTCAGAGTTCGCCATGCTCCACTGTTCTCTTCGTCCACAATTATTGTCGAAAGCCCTGATATCGGTATAAAAGATGCAGTCTGGCAACCTACTGCAAACCTTATCCCGCCCTTTCTCGACCTGTCCCAGAAATCCCACTGTTTAGCTTTAGAAAGATCGGTCCACAAGACACCCTCTTGCTTCAGTGAGTCCGGCAGCATTTCCCAGAATCTTTTTGCAGCCGTTACCTCGGGAAATACAACCAATCCAGCTCCCGTTGATGCTTTGAGGATATCGCAGTATACAGCCATCCTTTGAGTATCTCTTGGTTCAAATACATATTTTACGGATGAGGATCTTTCGGAAGGCTTATAAACTATATCTTCAAGCGGTTCCCCGCTGAGGAATCTGGCCGGTAAAATGGTCTTGGCTGCCATTCCGGTGCCTACGAACCATGTCTTTCCGAACCAGCCTATTGTCCGCCACAGCTCATACGGCAGAGGAGGGGTTTGATCTATTGCCTCACTGATCCCTTTAAGTTCTTCCGGAGCTTTTGTCCCGGAAATGTCTCCTACGGTCAGTCCTATCCTGGAAGAACTTCCTAAAGGGACTCTGACCCTTGTCCCGTACGGAAGGGTAGATGTATGAGTATAAGAGAGGTCAGTCCACCACGGTCCGGGGACCGCGACAGATATTGTCTCCATTATTCTTTATTTTTTTTTCTGATGACAGCGTCAAGCAAAGAGTCGGCTACGTCGTCTTTTGTACCCGAAAACTCGACCTCTGAGCCGCCTTTTGTCATTATCATCAAAGAATTTGTGTCAGATGCAAACCCGGCTCCGTTGGCAAGTACGTCATTGCAGGCTATCATATCCAGATTCTTCGCTATCATCTTCTTTTGGGCGTTTGCTATAAGGTCCTGGGTCTCAGCTGCAAAACCTACAAGCATCTGCCCCTCTTTTTTCATCCTGCCTAGCTCTGCGGCAATGTCCTTGTTCTGGACAAAGGTCACAGTAAGCGGCTCGCCTTCACGTCTCTTGAGCTTCTGTTTCATCTCTTCCTCTGCCCTGAAATCACCAACAGCAGCTGCTTTTACGATTATGTCCATTTCGGGTGCTTCCTTTATGCATGCTTCATACATCTGCTGGGCTGAGACAACATCTATCACCCTTACTCCTTCGGGACGCGGTATCGATACCGGTCCGGAGACAAGAGTCACATCCGCCCCTCTGTACCATGCTGCCCTGGCTATCGCATAACCCATCTTTCCTGTGCTCGGATTGCTGATATACCTTACAGGGTCAATGTATTCATGTGTAGGCCCTGCTGTTACGAGAACTTTCATCCCCCTCATGTCTTTTTTCGGGGAGAGAGCGCTCCATACATGTTCGTAAATGACTGAATTGTCCGGCAGCCTTCCTTTGCCTTCATAGCCGCAGGCAAGCATGCCGCTGTCCGGATCCACGACCGTGTGCCCCATGGCTGTGATCTTATCGATGTTGGCCCTTACGGCTGGATTCCCGAGCATGTTCGGATTCATGGCGGGGAAAATAACAAGCGGACTTCTGTTGGCCAGCACAGCAGCGCCCATAAGAGTGCTGCCGTCTCCCTGAGCACAAATGCACAGTACGTTGGCAGTACAGGGAGCAATAACAAATACTTCTGCCCACTCTGTAAGTGTTATGTGAGGTATCTTCCATCCATCTTCAGCGGAGAGGAAATCATCTTCCCTCCAAACCTTTCTTCCCGTAAGGGTCGAAAGGACAAGAGGACTTACAAACTCTTCAGCGGATCTGGTGAGGATGACTTCTACTTCACAGCCTTCCCTTCTCCAGCCACGAAGGATGTCCGGAGTTTTATAGGCAGCTATTCCTCCCGTTATTCCGAACAGGATCCTTCTGTTATGCTTCCACGGACTCATTTGGATCCTTTTTGTGAGAAGTGTCTACGAAAGAATAATTTATCTTCCCCTGCGTCAGATCATCTACTGCCCTTGTAATAAATTTTTCGTCGTAACCGCTTATGGCTCCCTTTCTCTCGCTAAGCTGACGGGCACGTGCGGATACGACCAGTGTCAGAATATATTTGTTTGGGATGTTCCTGTTGTTGTAAATTTTTTCCAGATCCATGAATATCATATTGAACCCTCCCGGTATTTTTTTACTATTCTTATGAAATCTTCAGCTGCTCTTTCTATTTTGTCGTTGATTATCATGTGTTCATACTCTTCTGCGTGACTCATTTCAGTCTTTGCGTTAATTATTCTCAGTTTCAGCTCTTCAGGCCCTTCAGTCCCTCTCTTCTGCAATCTTCTGACAAGCTCATCGAATGAGGGCGGCTGTATGAATATCATAACAGCATCAGGCATTTTTTTCTTGACCTGTGACGCTCCCTGAACATCTATCTCCAGAAGGACATCCATGCCCTGCCGGATGGTATCTTCGACAATGTCTTTTCTTGTACCGTAATAATGCCCGTGCACATTTGCCCACTCAAGAAACTTGCCCTCATCCACCATTTTTTTGAAAGAAGGTTCGTCCATGAAAACGTAGTTCACGCCGTCCCTCTCTCCCGGCCTTGGCGCCCTGGTCGTACATGAGACCGAATAGGCTATGTTGTCCAGTTTTTCAAAGACCTTTCTGAGTACAGTCCCTTTGCCGACTCCTGCCGGTCCGGAAAGAATATAGAGCCTGCCTCTCATTGTTTTTCTTCTTTGCCTTCCTCACCTTCGAAACGGCCGGTTATTGTTTCGGGCTGTATTGCAGACATTATTACATGTCTGCTGTCCATTATCAGGATAGCCCTGGTCTTCCTTCCCTGAGTAACATCAACAAGAAGTCCGGCCTCTCTGGCCTCTTCCTTGAGTCTCTTTATGGGGGCAGAGGAGGGGCTTATTATTGCAACTATCCTCTCCGCTACGACCATATTCCCAAATCCGACATGCACGAGTTTATAATTCATCTTCATCTACTCCAGGTTCTGAATTTGTTCACGTATCCGTTCCAGTGCTGCCTTTGAATCGACCGCAAGCCATCTTATCTCCGCATCGGATATTTTTGAATCAAGCGTGTTGACTTCACGGTTCATCTCCTGAACTATAAAATCAAGTTTTCGTCCGGACGATTCCGTATCTTCCCCTGTAGCCCTGAATTTGGATATATGGCTTTTGAGCCGGGCGATCTCTTCCGATACGTCCCACTTGTCGGTCATTACCACTATCTCCTGCATCATACGGGATTCTTCAAGCTTTCCTCCAAGAGAATCAAGCATCTCTGTTATTCTCAGGCGAGTGGTCTCAAATGCCTGATCCCTTGCTGGAAGCCATTTATCTTCAATAAGGGCAGAAAGTCTTTCGAGTTCTGCCAGGTGGGCAAGGACCTCTTCTTTAAGGTGTTCTCCCTCTGTCACCCTCATTTTTTGCCATGAACTAAGCCCCTGTTCTATCAGCTCGCTGAATGAAGCCTCAAGTTCTTCTGCTTCACTGCTGTCTTCAAACCTGGGGATGTCAAGGACCCCGGGGAGCGTGACGACGCTCTCGAGCTGGAGGTCTTTCGCCTGTCCAAGCATTCGCTGTATCTGCATCAGTTCTTCGCAGTAAGATGTCATGATATCTTTATTTATCCGGCCCATCTTAAGAGAGGGAGCCCACAGGACATCCATCCTGACCTGTACTTTGCCTCTGCGGAAACCTTTGCGGAGCTTTTGGTGGAACCATGGCTCCCAGCTTGAAAATTCCCTTGGCAGCCTCACATATATCTCCTGGTACCTATGGTTGACGCTTGACATTTCCAGGCTTACTGTTCCCCAGGATCTCTGGATCTGTGTTCTGCTGAACCCTGTCATGCTTACATACATAAGATCACATCCTGTCTCTTCTAGCTTTATTGAGCATACTCAGCTTCAAGCCTGCTCTCATTGTTTTCCGCAGTGTGTTTTTTAACTGCTGCAAGGAGTTCCTCGAAACCTTCGCCTGTAAGGGCACACACCTTCACGGTCTCCTCTCCCCTTGCACGCAGCTCCATTGCTGTGAAGTCCGCTTCTGATCCTGTCTTGTCAATTTTGTTCAGGACTACGATCCTTGGCAGGTCATCCGCTTTAAGCTCTTTGAGTGTATTCAAAACTATGTCCATATTTCCGACAGGATCCTTGTCCGCTGAGTCGATAACCAGCAGGAGAAGGTCGGCTCCGGACACCTCTTCAAGGGTTGCCCTGAATGCCGCCACAAGTTCAGGGGGCAGTTTGCGAATAAATCCTACTGTGTCGGAGAGCAGAAAACTTCCTCCGTCCCTGAAGCTGATCTTTCTCACTATGGTGTCAAGGGTCGAAAAAAGCTGGTTTGCTGCTAATATGCCTGAGTCTTTTGAAAGCGACCTCAAAAGGGTGGATTTACCGCTGTTAGTGTATCCGACCAATGCGGCGGTGAAAGCTCCGTCCTTTTTGCGTCTCTCCCGTCTGTCCCTTCTCCTGTCCTTGACAGCTTCCAGACGAGAAGTGATGCTTTTCATACGTCTTTCGAGCTTTCTTCTGTGCCTTTCAAACTCTGTCTCTCCAGGGCCTCTCGTACCAATTCCTCCGCCTGTCCTCGACATCTGGTGGCCAAGACCTTTCAGGCTCGGTATCTCATACCTGTACTGGGCAAGCTCAACCTGGAGCTTGGCTTCTGCGGTATGTGCCCTGCTTTCGAATATTTTCATTATTACAAAAGCCCTGTCCCAGACGATCATGGAGGTCAACTTCTGGAGATTGCTCTTTTGCGTCGGGCTCAGGAAGTCATCTACAACAAGAAGCGTCGCTTCTGATTTCTGCGCGAAATCCTTTATCTCGTCAGCCTTGCCCGAACCTACGAAGCTGGCAGGGTCAGGGGTGGTCCTTTTCTGTATGACCCTCGCCATAGTTGGTATACCCAAATTTTCCAGAAGCATTATCAGTTCGTCAAGCGAAACTTCCGTGTCGTCTGCACTATTGATGTCAACTCCGCAAACTATCGCCTTTTTGGGTTTGATCGAAAGATCGATGGTTCTTTTCTGCCTGCTCAATTCTTTTTATTTTCTCCAAGTTCTCTGGCTAAACTGACGATAACGTCAGTGACTTCTTCAATAGTCATTCTTGTGCTGTCCAGTATCACACAGCCGGCTGCCGGGCGCAGGGGAGCTATCTCCCTGTTCATGTCATATAAGTCTCTTTCGTTGACATATCTGAGTATTTCTTCAAAGTTCGCTTTCTCTCCGCGGTCAAGCCTCTCACGGTATCGGCGTTTAGCGCGTTCTTCCGCATCCGCTGTAAGGAATATCTTTAGGTCGGCATCGGGGAAAACGACAGTGCCCATATCTCTTCCGTCCGCAACAAGACCATTTGAAGCCTGTTCCCTCTGTAATCCCATAAGAGCATCCCTGACAGGCTTGAGCGCTGAATAAGAGGACACTGACGCATCAACGTCCGGTGTGCGGATCTCGGCGGTTACATCCCGTCCGTTGACCGACACCCTGCCGCCTGATAAAGATATAGATATCCCGGTAAGGACAGCATCTATCTTATTCGTTTCTTCGGGAGCCACAGACCGGTCTTTAAGAAACCATGCGACTGCCCTGTAGATAGCTCCTGTATCAAGGTAGGGAAGCCCAAGTTTCTCTGAGGCGATCCTTGCGACAGTACTCTTGCCTGCCCCTGCGGGCCCATCTATCGTTATAACAAGGGGACGGACAGTTTTTTCATTCATTTGAAAACTCCCTCACATGCCTGATGGCAACACAAAAACTTTTCGGGCCTGATGATCTGGACCGAAACTTTCATAAAGATACATTCCTTAAACTCTTATTATACTATCTTTCCGACTTTAATATAACTCCAAAGTTCTTCCATGCTGACAGAAATGTAGCTGCCGGCAGTCAGCTCTCTTAGTTCCAGCTTGCCTATCCTTCGTCTTATCAGCCTTCTGACGTCATTTCCGAGCGAACGGGCCATGAGGCGGATCTCTCTCTTTATTCCCTCTCCCAGCACCACTTCAAACCAGCACTGGAGGGGGCTGCGTCCGATCCTTCGGACAGATATCGGCTTAAGGAAAAGTCCTTCGCACTCTACGCCCTTTGTCCATTCTATCAGCTTCTCTTCCTGCATTGGTTTCCTCAGCTCGACTTCGTAGGTCTTAGTTATTCCTTTGGATGGGTGTATGAGTTCCTGAGAAAACATTCCGTCATTTGTAAGGATCATGAGTCCCTCGCTCTCCCTGTCCAGCCTGCCTACCGGGAAAAGGCGGTATTTGTCCATCTCGGGGGGCAGGATGTCGATCACTGTCCGCTCCCTGCTGTCTTCAACTGCACTGAGTACCCCGCAGGGCTTGTTGAAGATCAGGTACTTCTGCTCGACGGGAGAGATCTCTTTGCCTTCGAACAACACAACGTCACTTTCCATGACCTGCCTCCCGGGCTCGGTCACAACTTCGCCGTTGATAGTGACCTTTCCGGCCAGAATGTGTTCCTCGACCTTACGTCTTGCGCCGATCCCGCAAAGGGCAAGATATCTGTTCAGCCTGATGCTGTTTTTTTGATCATTCATCGTTATCATCTTCTTCTGTTCCGTTTTCCGCTCTTTCGAAAGGATCAAAAGCAGTCTCTTCTGTTTTGTAATCTTTGAGTTCCTCAAGCGTGGGCAGTGAATTTATTCCTGCAAGACCAAATATCTCGAGAAACCGGTCTGTCGTCCTGAAAAGCAACGGAGAACCAACGCTTTTTTTTCTTCCGGCTATCCTTACGAGGCCATGTTTCATAAGGGTATCTACCACCCTGTCACATCTCACGGAACGGATGTCCTCAATTTCAGAACGGGTGACAGGCTGGTTGTATGCAATTACAGACAGGGTCTCCAGTGCGGCTTTGCTCAGCCTGACTTTCTGCATTGATACAGAGTTTGAGAATGCTTCTATCGTCTCGGCCAGGTCAGGAGATGTTGCCATCTGCCAGCCACCGGCCAGGTATAATATCGTCAGTCCGTGTGATCTTGCATATGTATCTTTCAGGGTTTTAACAGCATCATCCACTCTGGTCTGAGAAACTCCAAGATAAGATGCTATCTCAAGGCTTGAAACAGGCTGCGGTGAGACAAAGAGCATCGCTTCGACCTGCCTCTCCAGAAGACCCATCCCGTTCTTTTCATTTTCGTCAAACTGCTGCAACTAGAACATCTCCCAACGTTTCTGACTGTGTTATCCTTACCATTCCCAGACGCGACATTTCGAGCAGGGCAAGCAGCGTAACTATCAGTATTTTTTTATTCCTCTCCTCGAGAAGGTCTCTGAGGGAGAGTTCCTTTTTCCTTATGCTGCGAAGCAGTTCTTCCATCCTCTGCTCCACCTGCCGTTCCTCGGGGATCGCATCAGGGATGTCGTCCCATATCGATTCTTCACAGCAGTCGCCTAAATTTCTTTTTTCGTTGTACCTGTCCAGCATCTGCCACCAGAGGGAGGCAAGCCCGTAAAGATCTCCCAGGTCATAGAAGGGGGTGCTTTCTTCGTCAGCTATCCTGATAAAAGAACACTCCCTCTCTTTTTGGATCGCGGCAAGATATCCGGCCCCGTTGCGGTAAGGCCTGAAGATCTCCAGCATTCTCATGAGCTCTTCTTCGTCGGTGTACATGTCCTCGTCCGCAAGATCTTCGTCTTCTGCAGCATCACGCTGGGCAGGAAAAAGAGAATGGACCTTCCTCAAAAGGAGTCTGCTTGCAAAAGAAAAAAACTCAGCCATTTCGTTCAGTGTGGTGCGTTTGCTGTTCACGAGGAACCTGACATACTGGGATACCAGTTCAGTCAGGTTCAGCTGCGCAGGATCCATCTCCCTGCTTTCGACCAGGTGGCACAAAAGGTCAAGCGGACCGGAAAAAGCCCCGAGCTGAACCTCGAAACCCCTCCGGTCCTCTTTTTCGTTTTTAGGTACTGCTTCGAACTGTTCTGTCAATTTTTCCTCAATGAAGAAGCCCCATCGCCTTATATACGTCTTCCATGGTCTTTTCCGCCACTGAGCGCGCGCGTGCTGCACCGGACTCCAGTATCTGCATCAGGTCGTCCTGCCGGCCCTCGTAATAGGCCCGGCGTTCCTGAATCGGACCCATCATTTTTTCGAGGTGTACCATAAGTTTCTTTTTGCAGTCCACACAGCCGATGCCTGCGGTCATACATCCTTCGTGTACCTCGGACATCTCCTGCGCATCCCTGTTGAAGAATTTATGTATATCCCAGACCGGGCACTTTTCGGGTGTCCCTGGGTCTGTCCTTCTCTCTCTTGCGGGATCTGTTGTCATTGTCCTGAGTTTTCCCCAGATAGTTTGCATATCATCTGCGATGTCGAGCGCGTTGCCGTATGATTTGCTCATTTTGCGTCCGTCTGTACCGGGCATTTTGGCAGAAGGCGTCAACAGTGTCTCAGGTTCAGGGAATATATCCCCATAGAAGTGGTTGAATCTTCGCGCGACTTCCCTTGAAAGCTCAAGATGGGGTCCCTGGTCTTCACCGACAGGGACAGCCCATGCTTTATAGAGCAGGATGTCCCCCGCCATGAGCACAGGATAGCCCAGGAAGGCGTAGGTGGAAAGATCTTTGTTCTGTAGGTTAAGTATCTGCTCTTTGTATGTAGGGCAGCGCTCAAGCCATCCAAGAGGAGTTATCATCGAAAGGGCAAGGTGTATCTCGGCATGCTGCTTGACGTGCGACTGGATAAATATTGATGACTTCTCAGGATCCACCCCTACCGCAAGCCAGTCGAGCAGGATCTCCCTGCAGTTATCCTTAACTTTGCTGGGGTCTGCATAATCGGACATCATAGCATGCCAGTCGACTATACCCCAGAAGCAGTTGTACTCGTTCTGCAGCTTGACCCAGTTGATCAGTGCACCCGCCATGTGACCGTAATGAAGTTTGCCTGTCGGTCTCATTCCGCTGAATATCCTCTTTTTTTCGTCCATTCGTTCCACTGTCCCTTCTAAAGTTACGCCGACCCATGACGGGGCGGCAAAATATGCCGGTTATCCTACAGTATAAACTTTTCTCTTTCTGTTTCAGGGATCAACTCAACGATCAGCCCTGTTTCTTTTTCAATTATTGACTTCAGCCTGGGCAGGCTGGCCCTTTCCATCTCTCCATGGTCCACATCTAAAAGTTTGAGACCGCAGTTGAGCGCGTCCTGTCTGTTGTGGTATGACATGTCTGCCGTAACAAAGAGCGATGCGCCCTTCTCTGCGGCCTTCGGCCACATATCACCGCACGAGCCGCCTCCAAGAGCTATCTTCCTTATCATGGCTGACCGGCTGCCGTATCCTGTGCAAGATGAAAGGCACCATCGTTCTTTTATCAGTTTCATAACAGTATCCAAAGGCATAGGCATCATGAGCTCTCCGACTGCTCCCATTCCCCATGACGAAGACCGGTCAGCAGGCGGAACGAGAGGTTCGATCTCATCAAGTCCAAGCAGTTCTGCAAGCGTAAAATTGACACCTTCCGGTGATGAATCCCAGTTGGTGTGCGCAGCATACAATGAGAGGCCATTTTTTATGGCCGTGACCATTGATTTGCCTGC
Organism: Synergistaceae bacterium; assembly: GCA_012727545.1. Taxonomy (GTDB): domain Bacteria; phylum Synergistota; class Synergistia; order Synergistales; family Synergistaceae; genus Caenicola. Next base: position 14,447 of record JAAYHA010000311.1, read on the forward strand.
AGGCCTGTCAGGTATGATATTCTTCAAAGGCCGAAAAATAATGGGATGATGCGTGACGAGAAGCTGACAGCCTGACCGGGTGGCCTTTAAAACTGTTTCCTCAGTTACGTCCAGGGCAATGCCTGCCTTCACTATATCCGAATCAGGATCACCCACGAGAAGCCCGGAGTTGTCCCATTCCTCGGACCATGTAAGGGGCATTCTTTTTTCAATAAGACTAACGACATCGCACAGTTTCATAGTGATCCCCCCATTTATCGCAGCTTTCCTATTCTAATATACCCTGCCTGACCAGTCAAAGAAGAGAAAAAAATCAGCTGTAATCTCCCCGTTCGGCCGGCATTTCATAACCTATCCCTTCGATCTTCTGCCTCACATAGGCCAGACTCTCAGAGGCATCGTCAGATGTTCCGATCTTGTTGTCGTAGAGCATGTAATTTTTGCGCGCATCCAATGGTGAAATGTTCGGCATTACCACATTTGCTCCCGCCAGTATTCCCTGTTCCCTGCCGTCGGATCTCACAGTTCCAAGGGCTGTGGTTGCGGGCAGAAGGATCCTTGGCAGCATCAGCCTGACAAGGCTTAGCATGAAGAGTGAGTCCTCTGCGCTTCCCGCAGGGTGATCCCTGAAAGGTGTATCCCGGTGAGGAATAAAGGGGCCTATGCCTGCCATTTGCGGGTCGAACTCTTTCATAAAGAGAAGATCGTCAGCCAGGTTATCTTTTGTCTGAAAGGGAGACCCGACCATCAGGCCGCATCCTGTCTGAAACCCTATGTCCCGAAGGTCATAAAGGCACCTTTTCCTCTCCTTCAGCGTAAGGACAGGGGGGTGGAGCAATGAGTAATGTCGATCACAGGCAGTTTCATGCCTTAACAGGTACCTGTCGGCTCCTGCGTCGAAGAGCCTTTGGTATGAGCTTCTCTCTTTTTCTCCAAGCGAGAGGGTGATCGC